>JBNKQT010000001.1:0-8015 GCA_050297115.1 Ensifer sp.
ATTGGCCGAACGGAAGGTCAGACCCCGAGACTACAGCAGAAGAAGCTTGAAACGGACATTCGCCAGATCGCCACAAGCTGGGATGAACGCTTTGCAGCTCTGCTTAATGAAAGTGATTGCTTACTTAAAACCGGCACCGCCTTTCAAACCGCTTTTGAGCCCGAAGAAGTCTTTGCGGATATCGGGGAAATTGAAAAAGCTGCCGTTGACGGCATTGCAATCAAATTCAACCAAAACAGATCAGAAAACGGAACACTCGGGCTCAAGATATTCTATGCCGAAATTCCGCTCTCGCTCTCAAGGCGCGTTCCACTTCTCGAAAACCTCGGGTTTCGCGTAATCAGCGAACGCACCTTTGAAATCGTCTACTGCAACGAAGACTCCGAACAACCTGTTGTCGTACACGATATGGAGCTTGACGACAGCACCGCTGGTGCCCTGGATCTTGCCAAGGAAGGACCGATCCTCAAGGAAGCTTTCCTTGCTGCCTTTTCCGGCCAGTCGGGCGATGACACTTTCAACAAACTGGTTCTCAACGTCGGCCTCAACTATCGGCAGGTCAATCTGCTCAGAGCCTATTCACGCTATCTGCGTCAGACCGGAATTACCTATTCACAAAACTATATAGCCGAAACACTGAACAGACACCCCGATATCGCACGCGATCTGACCGAGCTTTTTACCACCCGTTTTGATCCGGAACTTGAAGAGGAAAAGCGGAAAAAGGGCGAAAAAGCCTTAAGCGAGCGTATCGAAACGGCACTCGTGGAAGTCCCCGTTCTGGATGAAGACCAGATTTTGCGGCGTTATGTGAACGCAATTCGCGCGACTTTGCGCACAAACTACTTTCAATGCGACCCGGAGGGAAATCCAAGATCGACGGTGGTCTTCAAATTTGACCCGCATAAGGTTGAGGGCCTGCCGGAGCCGCGTCCGTTTCGCGAGGTTTTCGTCTACGGACAGGAAGTTGAGGGCATCCACCTGCGTTTCGGAAAGGTCGCACGCGGCGGTTTGCGCTGGTCTGACCGCGCGCAGGACTATCGAACAGAGGTGTTGGGTCTGGTGAAAGCCCAGCAGGTAAAGAACGCAGTGATCGTCCCTGTTGGCGCGAAAGGCGGTTTTTTTCCGAAAAAGCTCCCTGCTGGCGGCAGCAGGGAAGAGGTTTTTGAGGCCGGAAAGAGCGCCTACAAAACCTTTATTCGCTCACTTCTTTCTGTAACTGATAACTTACATAGTCAGGATGTGATCGCGCCCCCGGATACGGTGCGCTGGGATGGCGATGATCCGTATTTTGTTGTGGCGGCGGACAAGGGCACAGCAACCTTTTCCGACACGGCAAACGGACTTGCCCAGGAGGCCAGCTTCTGGCTCGATGATGCCTTTGCCTCGGGCGGTTCGGCTGGCTACGACCACAAAAAAATGGGCATTACAGCCCGCGGAGCATGGGAGGCGGTCAAACGCCATTTCCGCGAAATGGATATCGACATTCAGTCGACACCCTTCACTGTGGTTGGCGTGGGCGACATGTCCGGCGACGTATTCGGCAACGGTATGCTGTTGTCACGCAAAATCCGCCTTGTTGCCGCTTTTGACCACCGCGACATCTTCATTGACCCTGATCCCGACCCGACAACCTCTTTCGAAGAGCGGCAGCGCATGTTCAATCTGCTGCGTTCCAGCTGGCAGGACTATGATCGCGACAAGCTCTCAAAAGGCGGCATGATCATTTCCCGCAGCGAAAAGTCCGTAAAGCTCACGCCGGAGGCTGCCGCAGCCATCGGATTGGACGGAAAGGCAGTCACGCCTTTCGAAATCATGACTGCCATTTTGAAGGCTGACGTTGATCTTATGTGGTTTGGCGGCATTGGCACCTATGTCCGTTCCTCCTCAGAAACCAATGCAGAGGTTGGCGACCGTGCAAACGACCCGATCCGCATCGTTGCTGCAGAAGTGCGCGCCAAGGTCGTTGGTGAAGGCGCAAATCTCGGGTTTACCCAAAAGGCCCGCATCGCATTTGGCTTGAAGGGCGGACGGTGTAATTCCGATGCCATCGACAATTCTGCAGGCGTCAATTCGTCTGACCTTGAGGTCAACATCAAGATTGCGCTGGCAGCAGCCATGCGCGATGGCAAACTCACCCGCCCGCGACGTGACAAATTGCTGGCCTCAATGACTGACGAGGTCGCGGAGCTGGTGCTGAGAAACAATTATCTGCAAACATTGGCAATCACGCTGTGCAATCGAAAGGGTTTGAAAAACAATCGCGAACTGACGCTCTTGATGAGCTATCTGGAAGGGCTCAAGCGACTGGATCGCCAGGTTGAAGACCTGCCTGACGCCCAGACCATGGCTGAACGCTATGCATCGGGCCTGCCTTTGACTCGCGCTGAAATCGGGGTTTTGTTCTCCTATGCCAAGATCGTCCTGTTTGATGATTTGATTGAAAGCGATGTGCCAGACGATTCCTGGTTTGAGCCGTATCTGAGCGAATATTTCCCCAAGGCAATGCGCAAGACCTATGCGGGAGAAATCAGCGATCACCGGCTGCGACGCGAAGTCATCTCCACGGTGCTTGCCAACCACGTGATCAATCGCGGCGGCCCCTCCTTCATCGCCAATCTTTCTGAATCAACCGGCGCCAAACCGGCAGACATCGTCAAAGCCGGTATCATCATGCGTGATGCTTTCAACCTGACCTCACTGTGGCGGGAGATAGACGCGCTCGACAACAAGGTTTCCGGTGAATTGCAGAACCGGCTTTATGAAATAACCGCGAAGTTTTACCGCGACGGCGCAGCACTTGTTCTCAAAACCCGTCTTGCCGATATGGGCCTGAAGGCCGCGACAGCGCTTCTTTCAAAAACCACCGGCACACTCATAAAGAAGCGCGAAACAACGCTCCCGCAACATTTGCTGAATGAACTTCAAACAACCGAAGGCCGCTTTATCGAAGAGGGTGTGCCGGAGATTCTGGCAAATCACCTTGCAATGCTGCGCCCCCTGATTTTGACACCGGACATTACCATCATTGCCGAAGAGACAGGCGACAATCTCGAACGAGTCGCCAATTGCTTCATCAATGTCAGTGAAAACTTCCGGGTGGGGCGGCTTCTGTCTGCCGCCGGTGCAATCAATGTGGCAGACCAGTTTGAGGAACAGGCGCTCAACCAGAGCCTGGATCAGATTGAAACCGCGCGTCGACAGATAACAACAACGGCACTCAAGACCGGCAAGGGCGAAAAGAACCCCTTCCTGAGCTGGCATTCGGCCAAAACACAATCACTGAGTACGACCATGACAAAGCTGCACCTTCTAACAGAATCCGGCGAACTAAGTCTCGCCAAGCTCGTTGTTGCCGCTGGACTGCTAAACGAACTTGCACGGTTTGCGCATACGTGAAAGATAACCGGGGCTTTTATTGAGGAGACGGGCATTGGCGACAATTGAGAATGAAGGCGGCGGGGCAATTGCACCAACCAGCCGAAAAGGTATTTTTGGCTGGATGATGTTCGACTGGGCAGCACAGCCAACCTACACGGTGGTCACAACATTCATTTTTGGGCCCTATTTTGTTTCCCGGCTAACGGATGATCCTGTATCGGCACAAACCATGTGGGCCAACATGGCAACGATCTCCGGCATTATCATCGCGATCTTTTCGCCGATCCTCGGCTCAATCGCGGATGCAACGGGAGCAAGGAAGCCCTGGATTGGCTTTTTTGCCATCTTTCTGATCATCGGTCTGTCTTTGCTTTGGTTCGCCGTGCCAGGCTCAAATCCGCTCTATCCGCTGATACTAATGATATTTGTGACAGTATCAGTGGAGTTTTCCACCGTGTTCAACGACTCCATGATGCCAAGATTGGTCTCCAGGGAGAAGGTGGGAAAGATATCCAATATCGCATGGGGACTCGGCTATACTGGAGGTATGATTGTTCTCATTGGCGTTGTCGCCTTGTTGGCGGCAAGCCCTGAATCCGGCAAAACAATTTTGGGTATTCCTGCGCTCTTTGGCCTTGATCCTGCCACTGGCGACGATGCCCGCGTTGTTGGTCCAATTTCGGCTGTCTGGTATCTGATATTCGTATTGCCGATGTTTCTTTTCACCCCCGATGCCGTATCTTCAGGTCGCGCACTCGGCCCTGCCGTCAAGCATGGGCTTTCTGAACTTGGCGATACGCTGCGAGAACTCCGTGGTCGCGGTGCATTGGTGAAATTCTATATCGCCCGCATGATTTATCAGGATGGTGTCAACGGCCTTCTTGTTCTTGGTGGTGCCTTTGCTGCCGGGCTTTTTGGCTGGGTGACAATGGAAATCGGTATCTACGGCATCATCTTGAATATCGTGGCGATTCCAAGCTGCATTCTTGCCGGATATGTCGACAATTACCTCGGCTCGAAACGTACCATTATTTTGGCGCTGATAGCACTTCTGATTTCCTCGGTTGGCATCGTATCAACGACCTATGATTCAACCCTGTTTGGTCTGGTGGCACTTTCGACGGTCGACAATGGTGGTCTGTTTGGCACATCAGCAGAAAAAATGTACATCTTCTTCAGCCTTTTCACAGGTCTGGCCTTTGGCCCCGTGCAGGCCTCGTCGCGTGCTTTCCTCTCACGCAGTATCGAGCCGGAGGATGCGGGACGCTATTTCGGACTTTACGCTCTGACAGGCCGTGTAACTTCCTTTATGGCAACACTGGCTTTCTCTGTAGCAACCGCACTGTCGGGCTCCGCCTATTGGGGAATGGCAACAATCAGCCTCTTCTTTGTTATCGGTCTGATTATCCTGATCCGCACGCCTTATCCGGCAACAGCGACCACAGCATCAAAATAGGTGTGGTTTCACGTGAATCACTCTTGACAGGAATCAACAAAAAACCCGGCTTTTGGCCGGGTTTTTAGTAAGCAGATGCTAAAACTTTTAGTGCCGGAAATGGCGCATTCCGGTGAATACCATGGCAATTCCGGCCTCGTCAGCCGCTTCAATCACGGCTGCATCACCAACCGAACCACCGGGCTGAATGAGTGATGTTGCGCCAGCTGAAATCATGGAGATCAGCGCGTCGGGAAATGGCAGGAACGCTTCGGAGGCAACCGCAGATCCCTTGGTCATGGCCTCAGCCCAGCCAGCAGCCTTTGCGGCTTCTTCTGCTTTAATCGCCGCAATGCGAGCTGAATCCACACGGCTCATCTGCCCCGCACCAATACCGGCCGTCTGACCGTCTTTGGCGTAGACAACCGCATTCGACTTCACGTGTTTGGCAACCCGGAAGGCAAATTTCATGTCTTCCAGCTCCTGTGCTGTCGGTTGGCGCTTGGTCACCACCTTCAATTCAAGATCATCGACATTACCGTTATCACGCGACTGGATGAGAAGACCGCCCGAAACGGTCTTGGCTGTCAGCCCGGGAACGAGGGGATCAGGCAGGCCGCCCGCTGAGAGAAGGCGAAGGTTCTTCTTCGTCGCGATGACGGCCTTGGCTTCATCGGTCACATCCGGAGCGATAATAACTTCAGTGAAAAGCTTGATGATTTCTTCAGCCGTGGCAGCGTCCAGAGTCTGGTTGAGCGCGATAATACCGCCAAATGCCGACATGGAATCGCAGGCGAGTGCCCGTTTGTAGGCCTCAAGAAGGCTCGGGCCAGTCGCAACGCCGCAAGGGTTTGCATGCTTTATGATCGCGCAGGCTGGACCCTTTTCCGGCGGAAATTCAGCAACCAGCTCATAGGCTGCATCTGTGTCATTGATATTATTATAGGATAGCTGCTTGCCCTGCAGCAGAGCTGCCGTTGCCACGCCGGGACGATTTTCGCCAGTCACATAGAAACCGGCAGACTGGTGTGGATTTTCACCGTAACGCATTTCTTCACGCAACACACCGCCAATAGCGCGGTGCTTCAACATGCCAAGCCCAAGCTCGCCAGCAAACCAGTTGGAAATGGCCGCATCATAGGCAGCCGTGCGTGCGTAAGCGCGCGCTGCCATTTCCTGACGAAAACGGTAGCTTGTGGCGCCATCACCTTTTTCAAGCTCCTCAAGCAGCGGGGCATAATCAGATGGGTCTGTGATAACAGTCACATAGGCATGGTTTTTGGCCGATGCGCGGATCATGGCAGGCCCACCAATATCGATATTCTCAACCGTTGTAGGATAGTCTCCACCCTTGGCGCGAACCTCTTCAAACGGATAGAGGTTGATGACCGCCAGATCGATTTCAGTAATCGAATGCTCGGCCATTGCTGCCTTGTGCTCTTCATCATCGCGGATTGCCAGAAGACCGCCGTGAACACCGGGGTGAAGTGTCTTCACGCGGCCATCCATCACTTCCGGAAAACCAGTGAGGTCCGATACGTCACGAACCGGAAGTCCGGCATCGGCAATCGCCTTCTTGGTGCCGCCGGTTGAGACCAACGCCACGCCCTGCGCATCAAGCGCCTTGGCCAATTCAATAATACCGGTTTTGTCTGATACTGAAAGTAGCGCTGTTTTAAGCTTCACAGTCTCAGGGGCCGGAATTTTTTTGGAGACGACTGCCATTATTGGTGTTCCTCTGACAAATCTGGTTGCATTGCAGGCAAGCGCCTGCCCGAACAGACTTCAGGCGGGCCAGCGCATTGGGATTGGACGCGCCGTATCACAGTTCCAGATGAAACGGAACCATTCCCAGGATTCACATGTTAAAAGATTGGCATTTAGTGTTTTTTGGAGAAAACCCACTGAATTTCCGGTAAATCAGCAGCGTTGAACGCAATTTCGAGCTGGCTGCACAGGCGAATACCCGAAGGGTCAGCGAAGAACACGCTTTCGGCAACCTCAATCGGTGCATCTATACAAGACATATGCCAGCACTCGCCATCCGGTGCTGTCAGAACAACTTCGTTTTTGCCAGCCGGTTTGATCGCAATGGCCGGGTGAATGTGGAAGCGCGCAACAGCATGCGCCCCATCAGATTCAGATGGATCGTTCCCGTTCGGTCGCATAAGCCTGTCCCGCCCGCGAATAATCGTGCCGCCGGTATTCACCTGCAGGTCGCGCTCAAGCATCAACCCTGTTTCTGCCAGATATCCATCGTGGCTGGCCGTAACACCCTCGGCATTGGCTCCCTCACCCAGCCGTTTGACCTCCACACGGGTAATCCCGCCATCGACCAGCGGCCCGAGATATTCAGATTTTGAAAAATGAAGGCTCGACGTATCTTGCACCGTCACGACTGAATGTGCCGCCGTTGCACGGGCCAATTGGCGATAATTTTCGCCAGCAAAGCGTGGGGAACCGGCATTGATAACAAATCGGTGGTTTCCCGATGACATCTCAAAAGACAAACAACCAGCATGGATCGTTCGGCTCAGCTGGCTGCTCAAGGCCTTTCCTGTATCCATGATCACCATCGTATTGCCGACCGAAAGCCTGTGATAGCCCACATAAGGCAGGGCCCTGAACGGTTCGCCGCCACTCTCATCATACCGCAGGACCGATGCCAGCTCATTGGCAAGCGAGGTGCTGGCACCATTAAAAAGCGCCAACTCGCCACCCTGGTGCCTGAAGAAGCGCAAGGCTGGAAACATGCGGTCAATTGCGGGAACAAGCTTTTCAGGAACCGCATATCCAAGGTTCAGATAGGTTTGGCGCAGCGGCAGGAGATCCAGCAAAAACTCCAGCAAAACCTGCGGGTTACGGGATATATGGCCACCATCAGGGCAAATCTGACGCTCAAGTTCTGCATCAAGCTCCCGTCCTGCCCGCCGCATCGCCGGTTCTGAAACGGGCAATACAAGCGTTGCCATGGCGAGCGCGATACGGCAGCGCAATCGCACTTCCTCATCGGCCACAAAAGGCGCTGTGAAGCGCAAATAGCGGACATGAAAAGCAACACTTCTCAAAAGCCGACGATAGAATTTCATTTCAGCGCCGCGAAGCACGATCGTGGAGTGCGACAGCCAAGCAATCAGGCGCCGGGAGGCGTTATCCGGGTCCCATGCGATGGAGTTTGTCTCGCGACCACAAACCGAAA
>JBNKQT010000002.1:0-11703 GCA_050297115.1 Ensifer sp.
GGGTAAAGGCTGCACGAATGCGCCTGCCCGAATCTTCATCGGTAAATTCAAAAACAGATGGCTCGCCCGCCAGCGCGCGCTGCAGATAGGGTTCAATCTTGTCAAACGAAGCATCGCCAAGCGCTTCCTGGCCCGTCATCCCGATTATGCTGGAAGGTCGGCCCGGCATGACAGAAGATAGGCGGCGATTGGTGAATGTATAACGCAAATCACGCCCCACATGAGCGATATGGGCGGGCATCATTTCCGTGGTCAGCCGCGTGCGTTGCTCAGTTTCAGTCAATTGCGTCTTGGCCGTTTCCAGCGCCGTATTGGCGGCCGAAAGTGCTCGGTTTGCCTCTGAAAGACGTTCGGAATTTGAAAGCAACTGCTCGGACAATTCAGCCGAGCGGGTGCGTAACATCTGCTGCTGAATGCGCACTTCGGTAATGTCGGTATAAACCGTCACCCATCCGCCTTGCGGCAAAGGGAATCCCTCTACGGAAAGCCAGCGTCCGTTGGCCCGTCGACGCTCCATATAGTGGGGCACGAATGTGCGCGCTGCATCCACCCGCACTCGAACTGCCTCGTCCTCGTTATCAACAGGACCATATTCACCCCGTTTAACCAGCAGGCGAATTGTGTCCTCAAATGCCACGCCCGGCGCGACAAAAGCCTCTGGAAGATCAAACATTTCCTGGTAACGACGGTTGCAAACGGCGAGCTTCAGCTCGCTGTCGAAAATCGACAACGCCTGTTGTATCAGGTTCAGTCCCGTCTTGGTGAGACTGTTGCGTTCCTCCTCGGATATGGGCATCCGATTGCCTCCCACAGTGCAGACCACACGCTATTAGGTCTTCACCACATGGGGAATGGCTAGCATTGTTATCTGCAATCTTAAAGAGGCAATCAGCTGCTGTAACAATTCGTAAGATTCTTGAAAAAGTGGCGTAAAGCTTGGCCTTCAACGTCCACCCCGCACAAGCCCGATGGGGAGATTGGGCTTACGCAACCCCTTGAGGAGGGGGTAAGGGAGGAATTGCATGACGGAACGGCAGCCCGATCCCGGGTTGGCGTCGATTCCGGGGTTGATGGCGCGCAATGCGCGTGAATATTCCGGACGCACCGCTTATCGGGAAAAAGAATTTGGAATCTGGCAATCGTGGACGTGGGGCCAAACCCATGAGGAGACCCGCGCTCTTGCCATGGGACTGTTGGCTCTGGGGCTCAATCGCGGAGACTTCGTAGCCATTGTCGGTCGCAACAGACCCTCGCTTTACTGGTCAATAGTCGCGGTACAGATGTGCGGCGCCGTCCCCGTCCCACTTTATCAGGATGCGGTTGCCGATGAGGCGGCCTATGTGCTGGAGCATTGCGGCGCGCGCTTTGTGATCTGTGGCGATCAGGAACAGGTCGACAAGGTTATCGAAACACAGGAACGCATCCACTCTATCGATCAGGTTGTTTATGTCGATAAACGCGGCATGCGCAAATACGACCATTCACGCATGAACATGCTCGCCGATGTGGTTTCCGAGGGCCGCGCAGCACATCATCGTTTTGAAAAAGAGCTGGACGAGCGCATTGCAGAACTGACCTACGACCACCCCTGCGTAATGCTCTACACCTCCGGCACCACTGGCAAGCCTAAAGGCGTGGTGCTTTCCAACCGCAACATTATCGAGACTGCACGCAATTCCTGTGAATTTGATCATTTAAGTGAGAAGGAAGAGGTTCTGGCCTATCTGCCAATGGCATGGGTGGGTGACTTCATTTTCTCCATCGGTCAGGCCATGTGGGCAGGCTTCTGTGTTAATTGCCCGGAAGATTTCAGCACCATGATGACTGATTTGCGCGAGATCGGTCCCACCTATTTCTTTGCACCGCCGCGCGTGTTTGAAGGCCAGCTAACCAATGTGATGATCCGCATCGAAGACGCTGCACCATTGAAGCAATGGCTCTTCCACAAATGCATGGACCACGCCTGGAAGGTCGGCCCGGCTATTCTCGACGGCAAGCCGGTCTCATTTATGGACCGCTTGAAATATGCACTCGGCGATATCCTGATTTATGGCCCTTTGAAAAACACGCTCGGCTACAGCCGCGTTCGCGTGGGCTATACAGCGGGTGAAGCAATTGGTCCGGAAATTTTTGATTTCTACCGTTCGCTCGGCATCAACCTGAAGCAGCTTTACGGGCAAACCGAGGCAAGCGTTTTCATCACCCAGCAACCGGATGGTGGTGTGCGGTCAGACACCGTGGGTGTCCCCTCACCCGGTGTCGAGGTGAAGATCGGCGACAATGGCGAAGTCTTTTACCGCAGCCCCGGCACGTTCGTGGAATATTACAAAAACCCCGAAAGTACAGCCTCCACAAAGGATGCTGAGGGTTGGGTTGCCACAGGTGACGCCGGTTTCTTTGAGCCGGAAACCGGACAGTTGCGCATCATCGACCGCGCCAAGGATGTTGGCAAAATGGCCGATGGCAGCATGTTTGCGCCCAAATATGTTGAAAACAAACTGAAATTCTACCCCAACATTCTGGAAGCAGTCGTCTTCGGTGCGGGCCGCGACCGGTGCTGCGCCTTTATCAATATCGACCTGAATGCGGTCGGCAACTGGGCGGAGCGCAACAACATCTCCTATGCCAGTTATCAGGAACTGGCTGGCCATCCGCAGGTTTACGAGATGATCAAGGGCCATGTGAATGAGGTGAACAAGGCCGTGGCAGAAGACCCGATCCTGGCAGGTTGCCAGATCCATCGCTTCCTTGTTTTGCACAAGGAATTGGACGCCGATGACGGAGAAATGACGCGCACGCGCAAAGTGCGCCGCAATGTGATTTCGGAAAAATACGACGATCTGGTGACTGCACTTTATGACGGTTCAACCAGCGTAAACACTGAAACTAAAGTGACCTATGAAGACGGGCGCACCGGTCTGCTAAAAGCGACGGTGAAAATTGCTGATGCCACGGTTGCCCCAATCCCTTCCGAAGGGAGGACTGCAGCATGAATGCAGAAGCAACCGCCACAGATTATGTAACAGCCGACGGCCGCAAAATCGGCGGCGTTGTGCTTGAGGTGAAGAACATCACTTTGAGGTTTGGCGGGGTGAATGCCATCACCGATATCAGTTTTGATATCCGCGAAGGCGAAATCCGCTCTATCATCGGACCAAACGGAGCTGGAAAATCCTCCATGCTCAATGTGATATCCGGTTTCTATACTCCGCAGGAAGGCGAAGTATGGTTTCGAGGGGCAAAGCGCCAACCAATGAAGCCTTACGTGGTTGCCCGCCAAGGCATTGCGCGGACATTCCAGAATATCGCGCTATTCGACGGCATGAGCGTCCTGGACAACATCATGACCGGACGCCTGACGCTGATGAACAAGGGTATTTTTCAACAGGCTCTGTGGTGGGGACCAGCAGAGCGCGAGGAAATCGAGCACCGTGAGAAGGTTGAAAAAATCATCGATTTCCTGGAAATCCAGTCGATCCGCAAAACTCCGGTGGGCCGCCTGCCCTATGGTTTGAAAAAGCGCGTGGAACTGGCCCGTGCACTGGCAGCCGAACCGAAGCTTCTTCTGCTGGATGAGCCGATGGCTGGCATGAACGTGGAAGAGAAAGAAGACATGAGCCGCTTCGTGCTGGACGTAAACGATGAGTTTGGCACCACCACGGTTCTCATCGAGCACGACATGGGCGTTGTCATGGACCTGTCCGACCGCGTGGTCGTGATGGACTACGGCAAGAAAATTGGTGACGGAACGCCAGACGAGGTTCGCAACAATCAGGACGTTATCGACGCCTATCTGGGGGTGGCCCATGACTGATTTCTCGACGACATGGGGAGGATGCCGCCATGCCTGATACATTTTTCTTTGCACTGGAAGTCACCTTCAACGGCTTCATGGCAGGCGTCATGTATGCGCTTGTAGCTTTGGGTTTTGTGTTGATTTTCAAGGCAAGCGGCATTTTCAATTATGCCCAGGGCGTACTCGCTCTTTTTGCAGCGCTCACGCTGGTAGGCATTATGGATGGCCAAGTACCATTCTCCCACCTTATCAACGCAATATTCGGTACAGAATTCCACAATTTCGGCTTCACCGTTCCCGCCGTCATAGCGATTATTCTGACCGCCGGTGTCATGACGCTGCTCGCCATTATTGTGGAGCGCTATGTGCTGAAGCACCTCATCGGGCAGGAACCGATCATCCTGTTCATGGCAACCATTGGTCTCGCCTACTTCCTAGAAGGGCTTGGCGACGCAATGTGGGGCTCTGACATCAAGAAGCTTGATGTTGGCCTGCCGCAGGGCATCAGCGATGTCATTGACAGCACCACATATGAGTGGTTCGGCTATGGCTTCTTCATAGACCAGCTGGACATTGTAGCAACTGTGGTTGCTGCCCTTCTGGTGGCCGCACTCACAATCTTCTCACAATATTCCAAGCAGGGCCGCGCGCTTCGCGCTGTGGCCGATGACCATCAGGCAGCCCTTTCGGTCGGCATTTCGCTGCGCTTCATCTGGGTCATGGTCTGGTCTATCGCGGGCTTTGTCGCTCTGGTCGCGGGCATCATGTGGGGCACAAAATCCGGCGTGCAGTTCTCTCTCTCGCTGATCGCGTTGAAGGCCCTGCCGGTGTTGATGCTTGGTGGCTTCACCTCCATTCCGGGCGCCATTGTTGGCGGCCTTATCATCGGCATGGGTGAGAAACTTTTTGAATTCTTCGTCGGGCCGCTTGTGGGCGGTGCCACGGAAAACTGGTTTGCCTATGTGCTGGCGCTGATTTTCCTCGTTTTCCGTCCGCAAGGCCTCTTCGGCGAACGCATTATTGAGAGGGTATGAGCCCATGTTTTACCGCGAAGCTGGTGATTTCAAGACAAGCTATCAGGCAGACAACCAGACGTTTCCCATCAAATTCGATCGGGTACGCTACTATCTGGTGGCGCTTGTCGCCTTCGCCGTCATCCCCTTTTTCATCAACGATTACTGGGCCAATGCCGTCTTCGTACCATTCCTGATCTACGCTATCGCCGCCATCGGCCTCAACATTCTGACCGGCTATTGCGGACAGGTGAGCCTCGGCACTGGCGGCTTCATGGCAGTTGGGGCTTACGCCTGTTACAAGTTCATGACCGCCTTTCCCGATATGCCGATGCTGGTCAACGTGTTTCTGGCAGGCGGTGTTACAGCCATTGTCGGCATGTTGTTTGGCCTGCCAAGCCTGCGCATCAAGGGCTTCTATCTGGCCGTTGCAACGCTTGCCGCACAGTTCTTCCTTGTCTGGCTCTTCAACAAGGTGCCATGGTTTTACAACTATTCGGCATCCGGCCAGATCACATCGCCCGAGCGCACCATGTTTGGCATCGCAGTTACCGGGGCCAACACACCGGCCTGGGCAAAATATCTCTTCTGCCTGATTATCCTGTTCGTACTGGCATGGGTGGCGCGCAACCTGACGCGCGGTTCGGTAGGTCGCAAATGGATGGCCATCCGCGATATGGATATTGCAGCTGAAATCATCGGCGTGAACCCGCTCACCGCCAAGCTCTCCGCCTTCGCAGTCTCTTCATTTTATGTCGGCATCGCAGGTGCGCTCTTCTTCTCCGTCTATCTTGGCGCGGTGGAAGTGGGAGAAGCCTTTGGAATTCAAAAGAGCTTTCTGGTGCTCTTCATGATCATCATTGGCGGGCTCGGCTCCATCTTTGGCAGCTTTGCGGGCGCTGCCTTCATGGTGCTGATGCCGGTGCTTTTGAAAAACCTTCTCGTTGGTCACCTTGGCTGGCCGACAGACCTTGCAGCCCATATCGAACTCATGATCGTCGGCGGGCTGATCATCATCTTTCTCATCGCCGAGCCGCACGGGCTCAACCAGCTATGGCGCGTGGCGAAGGAGAAATTGCGCCTGTGGCCTTTCCCCCACTAAGGGGCGGCCCTCAATCATCCGTCGCCGGAAGCAGGTGCAATCCGGCGGCTTCATCACACTCTGGGAGGAAATTGAGATGAAGAAGACTTTAGCAGCACTTGCAGCAGTAACGCTGCTGGCAAGCTCAGCGTCGGCCTTCGCCGCCGAGCTGGTAATTCCAAGCCTGTCCTACCGAACCGGTCCTTACGCTCCAAACGGTATTCCCGTTGCAGATGGTTTTGCCGACTATCTGACGCTTTTGAATGAGCGCGACGGTGGCATCGGCGGTGAAAAGATCAAGATGATCGAGTGTGAAACCGGCTACAACACCGAAAAGGGTGTGGAGTGCTATGAATCCACCAAGGGTGAAGGCTCACTGGTCTATTCGCCGCTATCTACCGGCATCACCTATCAGCTCATCCCGAAGGCAACCGCTGATGGTATCCCGATCCACTCCATGGGTTATGGTCGCACATCAGCAGCCGATGGTTCGGTCTTCAAGTGGATTTTCAACTACCCGGCAACTTACTGGGACGGCGCATCCATCGCGGTCAAACACATTATGGACCTCGAAGGAGGCGACATCAAAGGCAAGAAGATTGCGCTCATCTATCACAATTCCGGTTACGGCAAAGAACCAATCCGCACGCTGGAAGATCTGTCGAAGAAACACGGTTTCGAGCTGAGTCTGTTGCCGGTTGACC
Source organism: Ensifer sp. (assembly GCA_050297115.1). Classification (GTDB taxonomy): domain Bacteria; phylum Pseudomonadota; class Alphaproteobacteria; order Rhizobiales; family Rhizobiaceae; genus Ensifer_A. The sequence goes on from JBNKQT010000002.1 coordinate 6,595, forward strand.
ATCCCGGTCAGGAACAGAAATCGCAATGGCTTCAGATCCGACAGCAGCGTCCGGATTATGTCCTGATGTGGGGCTGGGGCGTTATGAACTCTGTTGCTATTCAGGAAGCCGCCAACATCCGTTTCAAGATGGATCATTTCATCGGCATCTGGTGGTCAGGCTCTGAAAACGATGTTCTGCCTGCCGGTGATGGCGCCAACGGCTACAAGGCGCTGGCACTTGCCAATCCCGGTGACGACTATCCGGTCTATGACGACCTGAAGAAATATGTCTACGACGCGGGCAAGGCTGCTGGTAACGGCGACCAGAAGGGCACGGTTCTCTATATCCGTGGCATCTATCAGGCATTCCTGACAACCGAAGCCATCCGCAAGGCACAGGAATTGACAGGCCACGCCAATGTGACGCCTGGCGAAGTGCGCGATGCGATGGAACAGCTGGAAATCACGCAGGAACTGATGGCCGAGCGCGGTCTTGAAAACTTCGGCCCTGCCTTCAACGTAACCTGCGCAAACCATGGCGGTTCGGGTGTTGCCAAAATCCAGCAGTGGGATGCAAGCGCGAAAAAGTGGAATCTGGTCACTGACTGGATCGCCTCTGACCGCGACGTGATCGATCCGTTGATTGCAGAAGACGCCGCAGCTTACGCGAAGGAAAACAACATCACCCCGCGTGACTGCAAATAAGCAAATCCAAGCAAAATCCCGGCGGCGTGTAGATTGCGCCGCCGGACCCTCCAATCAAATGAGTTAGGCCCATGTCGGACGTTGCAAAAACCGAAGAAACCCTGCTGAGCGTCAACAATATCGAGGTGATTTACAATCACGTGATCCTCGTTTTGAAGGGCGTGAGCCTCTCCGTGCCCAAAGGCGGCATTACCGCGCTTCTGGGTGGCAACGGTGCTGGCAAAACCACGACATTGAAGGCCGTTTCCAATCTCCTGCATTCTGAACGCGGTGAGGTGACCAAAGGCACAATCAGCTATCACGGCGAACGTATTGAGGATCTTGCCCCTGCCGATTTGGTGCGCAAGGGCGTTATTCAGGTGATGGAAGGCCGTCATTGCTTCGAACATTTGACTGTTGAAGAAAACCTCCTCACCGGCGCCTACACCCGCTCGGGCAGCAAGGCAGAAATAAACCGCGACCTGGAGATGGTCTATGACTACTTCCCGCGCCTGAAAGATCGCCGCAAATCGCAAGCGGGCTACACATCTGGCGGTGAGCAACAAATGACGGCAATCGGTCGCGCCCTGATGAGCCGTCCCGAAACCATTTTGCTGGACGAGCCCAGCATGGGTCTCGCCCCCCAACTCGTTGAACAGATTTTTGAGATCGTGAAAGCCGTGAACGAAGGCGAAGGCGTCACCTTCCTGCTGGCCGAGCAGAATACCAATGTCGCACTGCGCTACGCCCACTATGGCTACATCCTGGAAAGCGGTCGTGTGGTGATGGACGGCACAGCGGCCGAATTGCGCGAAAATCCGGATGTGAAGGAGTTCTACCTCGGCATGTCGGATGAGGGGCGAAACAGCTTCCGTGATGTGCGCAGTTATCGCCGCCGCAAGCGCTGGCTGTCGTAAGGGTAAAGAGCGGAGGAATATGTCATGAGCCATTTCGATACTCTGGAAACCCGTTCACAGGACGAGCGCGAGGCTGCCCAACTATCCGAACTTAACGCCCTCATGGCCCGTTTCGGCTTGGGTGAGCCTTTGGAAAGTCTGGCGGATCTCGCTTCAAGGCCAGTACTGCGCAAATCCACCCTTTCTGAAAAGCAGAAGCAAAACCCGCCCTTCGGCGACCAGCCGGTCGGCAACATTTTCCATTACTTTCAGTCACCCGGACCGATCTACGAGCCCGGCGGCATCACCCACGACTGGTGGCGCATGGGCCGCTTTGTACATGGGCTTGGCATTGGTCCAGGTGATATTGTGCAGAACTGCTTTGGCTATCACCTGACCCCCGCAGGCATGATCTTTGAAAGTGGCGCACGTGCGGTGGGCGCTTCCGTACTGCCAGCAGGCACCGGCCAAACAGAGTTGCAGGTTCGCGCCGCCAAAGACATTGGCACCACCGCCTATGCTGGAACGCCGGATTATCTGAAGATCATTCTGGAGAAAGCTGACGAGATGGGTGAAGCGCTCAAAATCACCCGCGCTGCGGTGTCAGGTGGCGCATTGTTTCCCAGTCTCAGACAGTGGTACGCGGACCGCGGCATTCAATGCCTGCAAGCTTACGCCACCGCCGATCTCGGCAACATCGCCTACGAATCCCCTGCCATGGAAGGCATGATCTGCGACGAAGGTGTCATCGTGGAAATTGTACGGCCGGGCTCCGACCGTCCCGTGCCCGATGGCGAAGTTGGCGAGGTGATTGTGACTTCACTTAACCCGGATTATCCCCTGATCCGCTTTGCGACCGGGGATCTTTCAGCCATCCTGCCGGGCACAAGTCCCTGCGGGCGCACCAACCGGCGCATCAAAGGCTGGATGGGCCGCGCCGACCAGACTACAAAAATCAAGGGTATGTTTGTGCGTCCTGAACAGGTGGAACAACTTGTGGCGCATCATGAGGAGATCATGCGCGCCCGTGTGATTGCCAGCCGCGATCAGGACATGGACGTCCTGACCGTTCAAATCGAAACCCGCGCAACCAATCCGGCACTCTACGAAGACACGGTCATGAGCACCCTGAAAATGCGCGGAAAGGTGGAACTTGTGCCGCCCGGCTCACTGCCCAACGACGGCAAAGTGATCGAGGACGCACGTAGTTATGATGGGGCGGCGTAGCAGCAAGACAGGCAAATGAACCTCGCCCATTGGCTCTATCAGACGGCGCGCACCAAGCCCAAGAAGCCCGCGATCCGTTTCGGAACTGACCTTCACGCGGACTATCATACCTTTGCCGCCAACAGCGCGGCAATGGGCACATTTCTGAAAGAGCAGCATGGCCTAGCAAAGGGTGACCGCATCGCCCTTTTCATGAAGAACTGCCCCGCCTATCTCGAAATTCTCTACGGTATTTTCTGGATCGGTGCAGTTGTCGTGCCCGTCAACAACAAGCTCCATCCTTCCGAGGCAAAGTGGATTGCTGAAAATGCCGGGGCAAAACTGGTGTTCACTGACACAGGCGACATCTTGGGCGCGATGGATGACTGCAGGGAACTAAGCCTGCAAGATGCTGAAACCGCAGTATCGCAATCGCCCGCAACAAATATTGAACCGCCGCTCAGCCTTGAGGATGAAGCGCTTGCATGGCTGTTCTACACATCCGGCACTACCGGACGTCCCAAAGGGGTTATGCTCTCGCACAAAAAACTGCGGATGATGGCAACGGCCTACACGCTGGATGTCGATCCGGTTTTTGAAACAGATACAAAGCTTTACGCAGCGCCCATGTCGCATGGTGCTGGCCTGTATAATTTCCAGTTTGTGCGCGCAGGTGCCTGCCATGTCATCCCACGCTCGCGCGGTTTCGACCCCGCCGAAATCGTCAACTTGGCGAGAAACATGGACAACCTTGTTTTCTTTGCCGCCCCCACCATGGTCAAACGCCTAATCGCGCATTCATCAACGCAGGAGTTTGATGGACAAGGCATCCGCACGATCGTCTACGGCGGCGGCCCGATGTATCTGTCAGACCTGGAAGAGGCGCTCGCACTTTTCGGACCTCGTTTTGTACAAATTTACGGACAGGGCGAAAGCCCGATGACGATCAGCGTATTGCCGCGAGAGGTTATCGCTGATGACAAACATCCAGAAGCAAAACACCGCAAAGCCTCAGTCGGATTTGCACATTCCTGCGTTGACGTAGGGATCGTTGACAGCACGATGACACATTTGCCTGCGGGCACAGTCGGGGAAATCGCAGTCAAGGGCGACACCGTCATGAGCGGCTATTGGAACAATCCCGAAGCAAGTGCCGAAAGCCTCGTCAATGGTTGGCTGAAAACCGGCGACCTTGGATTCCTCGATGAAGATGGTTTCCTTACACTCACGGACCGCTCGAAAGACGTCATCATTTCCGGTGGCACGAACATCTACCCACGAGAGGTTGAGGAAGTGCTCCTCACTCACCCGGATGTGTTTGAAGTCTCCGTCGTCGGCACCCCAGATGCCGAGTGGGGTGAATCCGTTGTTGCGTTTCTGGTGCCCCGTCCGGGCACCACAATCGAGATTGCCACCCTCGACAGCTGGTGCAAGGCACAAATCGCTTCCTTCAAAAAGCCAAAGAGCTATCAGCTTCTGAAGGAATTGCCCAAAAACAGCTACGGCAAAGTCCTGAAACGCGAATTGCGCGCCATGGCAGCAAAACAAGCATAGTACCAAACTCCGCCCCTCAGACATTTCACTCCATGCCCGATGCTGTCTCGCCCACTCGGCCACTTTATTTTCCCCGTCGCCGTGCTAAACACCATGTCATTGATTTTGAAATGGAGCCCAACTTTGCCCACCACCATCTATGGCATCAAGAATTGCGACACGATGAAGAAAGCCTTCACCTGGCTTGGCGAAGCAGGCGTTGAACATGTCTTTCACGATTACAAGAAAGCAGGCATCGACGCAGAGACGCTAAAGACGTGGTGCGGCTCGCTTGGCTGGGAAAAGGTGCTGAACAAGGCAGGCACAACATTCCGCAAGTTGCCCGATGAGAGCAAGCAGGGATTGGACGAAGACCGCGCCATTGCATTGATGGTGGAACAGCCCTCCATGATCAAACGACCCATTACAGACCATGACGGTGCATTGATGGTCGGTTTCAAGCCGGAGCTTTACGCTGTTTTTTTTGGAAAGAACTGATGGCCAAGGCAACGCGGGCGACACAGTTCCTGACGAAGGAAGGTGTTGAATTCACCACGCACACTTATGAATACAATTCCGACGCGGACAGCATCGGCCTGGCTGCCGCTGAAGCGCTCAACGAGCCCCCTTCCCGCGTTTTGAAAAGCCTGATGGCCGAAGTGGATGGGAGACCTGTCTGTGTCGTGCTTCCATCAGACAAGGAAGTATCCATGAAAAAGCTGGCGGCCGCTTTCGGCGGCAAATCGGCCAACATGATGAAACCGGCAATCGCTGAGAAGATGACTGGCTATTTTGTCGGCGGCATTTCT
>JBNKQT010000003.1:0-13510 GCA_050297115.1 Ensifer sp.
CTGAACTGAAAAACGACCGCGAATTCATGATCGGTTATGTCGGGGTTATGGGCGAGCAGGAAGGCATTGACCTGCTTCTGGAATCAGCGGCACATCTCGTGCACGAACGCGGTCGCACCGACATCACGTTTACGCTTGTTGGCGGCGGTCCGGCGCTTGAAAGCCTGCAGGCTCTCTCCAAGGAAATGGGCCTCGAAGACTTTGTGACATTTACCGGCCGCGCGCCTGACCAGCTTCTGTTTGAAGTCCTGTCAACATCCGACGTTTGTGTGAACCCGGACCGGGTGAACGCCATGAACGACAAGTCGACCATGAACAAGATCCTTGAATATATGGCGCTTGGAAAGCCCATCGTGCAGTTCGATGTCACAGAAGGCCGCTACAGTGCTCTGGAAGCTTCGCTCTATGCCAAGCCGAATGACCCGATCGACTTTGCCGACAAGATTGAAGAGCTTTTGGCCGATCCGGAAAAATGCGCCCATATGAGCGCTTTCGGCAAGAAACGCGTTGAAGAAAAAATGGCCTGGAAATACGAGATTCCAAACCTGCTGGCAGCTCACACCTCGGTGTGAAGCGACCTCAGCCAGACGTTATCAATTCGATTGTCAGGAAATAGGTACGGTAACGACCAACATCCCGTGTAAGCAGAGGCAGCTTTTGAACAGCGCGATCGACCAATCTGCCCAGTTCAGATCATTGGTTGCAAGGTCAAGAAGAACGTTGGTATCGACAAGCGTCACGTTTCACCCCGCGTGAGCGCCATGATTGCGTCGGTATCAAGCCCCTCGCCTGCATGACCGCGGAGCTTTTGAAACCGTGTCGTTGGGTGTTCTTGATCAGCAGGCACCAGCACAATGCTGCCATCGGCAGAGCGAACAAAATCAACCTGACTGCCCGGCACAATCCCCAGAAGGTCCCGAACCGCTTGGGAATCGCAACCTTTCCCTTTGCCGTTACTGTCGCGTCATATTGATAACCCGGTAATACCACTTGAAATACAGGCATTACCTAAAGGGTGAAAAATCAAGGTTTCACGCTTTGCCAGGCCAGGCCTTGCGAGAAGGGCGCAAGCCAAAAAGAGACACGTGTATCAGTGTGAAACAAATCCGGCTTCAAGGTGTTCCGGATTCGGCCACCACCCTTTGCCGATTTTTAAGACTTCCAACTGTAAAGTTGCTTGGGAAATTCGACATATGAGCAGGAATTCTGTTTGTGGCGCATTCCCGAACGCAAGAGCCTAGCCTCCTATAGATTGGGCACTTGTTCGGGTTATCAGTAGAAAGCGTAAGTAATGCGAAACCAAGAGACGTGGCAGGAAATCCGCAAACACTTGCATCAGGAAGTGCCACCCGCCCCAGCCAGAAAACGCAGGAAGAAAGTCGCAACAGCAAATCCGACAAGCTGGCAAATCTTCAAAAGCGCAATCTCGGAAATCAAACAGGTTGTCCTTGTCGTTGCCTTTTTCAGCCTCGTCATCAATGTGCTCATGCTGGTGAGCCCCATCTTTTCGATGCAGGTTTACGACCGGGTTCTGTCCTCAGGCAGCATGCCAACGCTTCTTTATCTCGGGCTTGCAGCGATCGTGCTCATGCTGGTCAGCGCAATCCTCGAAGGTGTACGCTCCCGGGTCCTCGTCCGCCTAGGTGGGCGTTTTGACGAGCTTTTGAGCGGCACGCTTTTTTCCGCGCTTGTTGAGCAGCAGACCCATGGAGAAAAAAGCGGCTCCTTGAACGATCTCGATACGCTGCGTAACTTTCTCACCGGTTCAGGTCTGTTCTTTTTCTTCGACGCACCTTGGATCCCGATATTTCTTGTCGTCATGTTCATGCTGCACCCGCTGTTCTTTGCCATCGCGCTTGGCGGCGCAGTCATGCTTTTCATGATGGCTGTGGCCAGTGAAGTTGCAACCCGCCGCACCCTGGGCGAAGCTGCCAAGCACTTTAACAACGCACGGCACTTTGCCGGCGAGGTCACCTCCAAGGTCGACACAGTTGAAGCCATGGGCATGGGTCCCGGCCTGCTGGAACGCTGGCAGGACCGCTATCAAAGCGGCCTTGCAGCGCAGGCCAAGGCCAGTGACTACGGTGGCGTTCTCACATCCATGACGAAGTTCATTCGGCCCACACTGCAGGTCGCGATCATGGGCATGGGCGCATACCTTGTGATCAACCAGCAGATTTCGGCTGGTGGCATGATTGCCTCGTCGATCATCATGGGCCGCGCGCTGGCACCGGTTGAAGGCGCGATTGGCAATTGGCGAAACTTTATTATGGCGCGCGCTGCCTATGGCCGCATCAAGAGCGTCATGAAGGCCTCCAAACAGCAAACCGCGAAAATGAGCCTTCCTGAACCGCTGGGCAACGTCTCTGTCGACCAGCTGGAAGGCGCTCCACCCAACTGTCAGGAAAACATCATCAAAGGCGTGAGCTTTGCCCTGAACCGCGGAGAGGCACTCGGCATCGTTGGCCCAAGCGCATCCGGCAAATCGACTCTCGCGCGACTGCTCGTTGGAGTATGGCACGGTTCGAGTGGCCATGTACGCATCGACGGTGCCGATGTTCACGACTGGGACCGAAGCCAGCTGGGGCCACATATCGGCTATCTGGCACAATCGGTGGACCTGTTTGACGGCACTGTTGCGGAAAACATCGCCCGATTTGGCGAAGAAGATGCCGATGCCATTGTTGCAGCTGCCCAGGAAGCTGGCGTTCACGAAATGATCCTGCGCCTGCCGGCTGGCTACAACACCGAGATCGGACCAAACGGCATGGTTCTCTCAGGCGGTCAGCGGCAGCGAATTGGGCTTGCTCGCGCCATTTACGGCAACCCGACACTTGTGGTGCTTGATGAGCCCTACTCCAATCTCGATGAACAGGGCGAGCGCGCACTGAAGGCGACTTTGGCGAACCTGAAATACCGCGGCACCACTGTCGTTATGATCGCCCACCGCCCCTCACTGCTCGACAAGGCCGACAAGATTCTTGTTCTCCGTGACGGCAAGGCCGACAAGTTTGGCCCCGCCGACGAGGTTATGCAGTCCCTTTACAGGGCAGTGCGCAGGCCCGCACCGGCAGCAAGGCCAGCAGTCGCACAATCCAATGTACAACAGGCATTTGTCCCGCCAAGCAAAGCCGTGAACCAATAAGAAGCGAAACGAGGAAGCTGGGATGTCTGAAAAACTCAAAAACGGCACGGCGCGACCACCAAGCAATCCAAAACCGGCCATCGCCTTTGGTGTTGCTGTCATCTTGTTCGGGCTCGGCACCCTGGGAGGCTGGAGTGCTTTCGCCAAGCTTTCGAGTGCTATTGTAAGTAACGGTGTCTTGAAGGTTGCCAGCAACAGAAAGACCGTTCAGGCGCCAGCTGGCGGCTCCATCCGATCCATCAAGGTAACGAATGGACAAAAAGTGGAAGCAGGCGAACTGCTAGTTCAGCTTGATGACACCAAGACCCGCGCGTCGCTGGATGTTGCGCAAAGCCAGTACAATCTGGAAATGGCAACCGTGGCCCGGCTGCGTGCCGAGCTTGCAAACGCGCAGGAAATAACTTTCCCTGACGAACTTCTGCTTCAGCGAACACACTCTGGCGTTGGTCAGATGATTGAAAGCCAGCGCCAGCTTTTCGCGGCCCGGCGGCAGGCACAAGAAGGTCAGATCAAGGTGATGCATGAGCAGATCAGCCAGCTTAACAGCCAGATTGATGGCCTGAATTTGCAGGGCGTGGCGCTTATTAATCGCATCACGCTCAGCAAGGAGGAGTTTGACGGCCTGCAGGAACTGCTCGATCGCAAACTCGTTTCAAAATCTCGTATTCTCGAATTGAAACGCACGATCGCCGAGTTGGAAGGTGAAAAGGGTTCCATTGAATCCCAGATCATTTCAGCACAGGCGCAAATTGCACAGATCGACCTGCAGATTCTGCAGGTTTCCAATGACTTCAAAAAGGAAGTCAGTGACAGCCTGAGTGAACATGAGGGATCAATGTTCACACTCGCACAGCAATTGCTGGATGCCCGTCACAGTCTCGACCAGATGGCGGTGCGCGCAACTGAAAGCGGAACCGTGGTCAACCTCGCTGTTCATACGATCGGTGGAGCGGTCCAGCCCAGCGAAACCCTGCTTGAAATCGTGCCTGCAAATGACAGCCTGATCATCGAAGCCCGGATCAAGCCGGAAGAGGTAGATTCCGTGCACAACGGACAGGATGCCGAAATCGTCTTCTCCGGTTTTTCAAAGCGCGAAATTCCGCGTTTGTACGGCGAAGTGAAATATGTTTCGGCTGATGCCATCACCGATACCCGCTCAGGCACGCCCTATTTCTCGGTGAATGTCTCACTTTCACAGGAACAGCTGGCAAACCTGGGCAAGCACAAGCTGATGCCCGGCATGCCTGCAGAGGTTTTTATCAAGACCGGAGAACGCACGCCGTTTGATTACCTAACCCAGCCGCTGGCACAAAGCCTCAGCCATGCCTGGCGTGAACCATGACCGGCATTTGAGAATTGTTGCTACAGTCGTATTTGCCCGCCCGCACTTTGAAAACAAGTGCGGGTGTACCTACTTGATGACTTGATAGAACGCCAAAGCAAAGCAGCAGCTATTTCTTTCCGTGACTTGGTCTTGAAAAAAAAAGCGCTTATCGGCTATTAAGCGGTCAAATAAGTCTCCGGCGAAAAACGTCATCGTTTCAAAGCTCTGATTTCAAGTTACCAGAATATTAGAAAGACATGGCAATGACTAACCGTTGTGTTAGGGATAAGTATGTACGAGCCGTATTATAATCTTTTGCGCAAGCCATTCGCCATGGTGCCGGACCCGCGTTTCATCTATTGGGCGGGCGGTCATAGTATGGCGTTTACGATGCTCGAATACGGTATTGTGAACCACGCAGGCTTTACTGTGATTACCGGCGAAGTGGGTGCTGGCAAAACCACACTTATCCAACACCTGCTCAGCAGGCTTTCCGGCGATATCCGCGTTGGGCTTCTTGCCAATGCCAACAGCGAGTCCGCCCTGCTTGAGTGGATCCTGATGGCGTTTGACCAGGATTTCGAGGGCGGAAGCCGCGTTGCGCTTTTCAAGCGTTTCAAGGATTTTCTCGAACAGCAACATGAACAGAACCAAAGAACGGTTCTGATTGTCGACGAAGCGCAAAACCTGGGCGCCGATGCGTTGGAAGAGCTGCGGATGCTTTCCAACCTGAACACCCATTCCAAGGAACTGCTGCAGATCGTGCTGAGCGGACAGCCCGAACTGAAAGAGTTGCTTTCAGCACCCAGCATGCAGCAATTTGCGCAGCGCGTTTCCTCCGACTTCCACCTCTCAGTGTTAAAGAGGGAAGAAGTGGCAAGCTATATCAATCACAGGCTGAAGGTTGCGGGTGCAAAACGTCCGCTCTTTACACAACAAGCATGTGAGCTGATTTTTGATGCTACCCGAGGCACACCGCGTCTGATCAATCTTCTTTGCGACACTGCGCTTTTATATGGCTACTCGACAGATGCCCCTGTGATTACGGAGGAAATCGTCAGCAGAGTGCTCGAAGACAAGCAGAAGTTCGGCGTATTCCCCATGGCTGGTCGCCGTGAGGCAGAGCACGAGAAGAACTGACGGCCAACTGTTGAATCCGCGCTCAAGTGTTGCTATTTTGGGCCCCTATTTTCATGAATTCCTGATTTGCTGCGGTCAACTTGCAGTCTGATTAATACACACCGGTCCCGAAAGTTTTTATTTTTCTATTTTGAATCAAAGATTTGGTATGTTTACCAAATTGTAATTTGCTTTTTGTTTGCGCGTCGTTTTTACGTTAAAAGATTATGCGGTTTAGCCGAAAAACATGCTCAAACCCCAAAAAATTTTATAGATAGGCAGTTTTTATGAGTACTGATGTTGGCAGAGAACGCACATTTTCTACTCGAAGTTATTCCGGGATGTTCGACCGGGCGGTAATCTGGTTCGTCATCGCTGCAGTCGGCGCGACGGCTTTTTTCTGGAATGGTCTTATTTCGCTGGGCGTTGCCTGGCAGCTGCCCGAATATAGCTACGGCCCTCTCGTGCCTTTAATTACGGGTTATATGACCCTGCGCGAGCTGCACCATCAACCCGTGAAGCCTGATAACGGAAGCCGGATCGTCGGGCTTATTGTCCTGGCTGCCTCGCTGCTGATCGGCCTGATTGGCAATCTGGCTGAAATTCCTGATGTCATCACCTATGGCTTTATCCTTTACCTGGGTGCACTGGTGCTGATCCTGGTTGGCACGCGCGAAGGTTTCCGCTTCTGGCCTGGGTGGCTTCACCTCATTTTCATGCTGCCATTGCCGCAATTCATCTATCTACAGGTATCTACGCAGCTGCAGCTCGTTTCGTCGGAAATCGGCGTCTGGTTCATTCAGCTTGCCAATATTCCTGTCTATCTGGACGGCAACGTGATCGATTTGGGCATCTACAAACTACAGGTGGCAGAAGCCTGCAGTGGCCTTCGTTACCTGTTCCCACTGTTCAGCTTTGGCTGGCTGATGGCCGTCCTTTATAACGGCCCGAAGTGGCACAAGGTTGTTATCTTCCTTGCCACCATTCCCGTAACAATCCTCATGAACAGCTTCCGCATCGGCATGATCGGTGTGCTCGTGAATGAGTATGGCATTGAACAGGCTGAAGGTTTTCTGCACTTCTTCGAAGGCTGGATTATCTTTATCTCCTGCACGCTCATTCTCTACGTTCTGGCGCTATTGCTCTCCCGTTTTGCAATGTTTGGAAAGCCGCGTCCCGACTATATTATCTGGATGGATTTTGAAGGCGTGTTGGGGCCCTTGAAAAAGTTGCCCAGCGTTACCGCCGGTCGCGCCTTCATTGCAGCGGCGATCGTCAGCGTCGTCTTGGGTGCAGCATGGCAGTTTGCGCCCAGCCCGACAGCACCGCATATCAACCGCGCGCCACTGGGGCTTTTCCCGCTGGAGATTGATGGCTGGAAGGGCCGCACCTCAATCCTCGACAGAGCAACCGAGCGTGTGCTGGGTGCCGATGATTACCTGCTCGCTGATTACGTGAAGGGTAATGACCAGGTCAATCTGCTGATGACATTCTATCGTTCGCAGACGCAAGGAGAAGGTATTCACTCTCCTGAGGTCTGCCTGCCGAATGGCGGTTGGGAAGTGTCAAAATGGCAGCAAAAAACGCTTAATGTCGAAGCCAACAATCAGACGATACCGATCAATGCAAACCGCGCCTTGATCAGCCGCGGGCTTGAGCGACAGCTCGTGTTTTACTGGTTTGAACAGCGCGGGCGTCAAATTTCCAACGACTTTGAGGTCAAGTTTGTCTCCATGTGGGATACAATCACGCAAGGCCGTTCGGATGGCGGGCTTATGAGGCTTGTAACGCCAGTGCGCGAAACAGAGAGCGAAGCCGAGGCCGAGGAAAGGCTCATAACGTTCCTGAACGAAATCTATCCGATGGTTCCGGAGTATTTTCCACGGCTGGAAGACAATCAGGACAAGGGAACTTAACAAAAATCCCTTGGTGGCTGGAAAACCGCGACGGACAGAAAAGGCAGCGGAAGAGATTCGCGATTGTCTCGCCCGCCGCTACGGTAAATAGTCAGGGTAGATCGGTACGAGGTTTCGCAATCAGCATTAACTGAATGGGAGTTTTCCTGTTCTAAACACCCAATCTACTTGTTATTACTGTTATGAAAAAAATTAACATTTACAAAAATATCCTGGGAGATCATCTAATGGTTCCGACGAAAAGTACTTTGCGGCCTCTTGCTCTAAGTTTGATGTTGCTCGGCGGTGTCGCACTTACCGGATGTAGTTCGTCGGAAGACCGGGCGAAAGACCACTACGAACGTGGCCTTGAACTGGTTGAGCAAAACGAGTTCACCAAAGCGAGCCTTGAATTCCGCAACGCGCTGAAATTTGACCGCGAGAACGTGGACGCGATGATCGGCCTTGCAGGTGCCGAAGAGCGGCAGGGCAACATTGGCCCAGCGGTGGAAGCTTATCGAGCGGCAGCTGAGCTTGACCCGAAAAACGTAGAAGCTCGTCTTCGCATCATCTATATTCTGCTGGCAGCAAACCAGCTTGACCCGGCGCAGGAATACGTTGATCAGGCCACCAAGATCGCAGCTGAAGACCCTGCTGTGCTGGTCGCCCGTGCAAGTCTGGCTTTGCGCAAACGCGATACCGAAACAGCCGTTCGTCTGGCCAAGCAGGCCATGGAAAAAGAGCCCGACAATGCCGATGCTCTGCTGGTGCTTGCAACAGAGCGCATGATGGAATCTGACCCTCTTTCTGCCGTGCGGCTGCTTGAAAAGGCACCGGAATCTGCAGACAAAAATATCGGCCTGCAGGTGCTGCGTATTTCTGCGATGGATGCCATCGGCGACAAAAAGGGCGTTGAAAAACTCTTTGAAAAACTCACCGGGCTTTTCCCGGAAAACGCAGGGCTGCGCCAGGCGTGGGTTCGCTGGTATATCCAGGACAAGCGGATCAGCGATGCAGAAGATGTTATCCGCAAATTTGCCTCGCAGCATTTTGACGATGACCAAATGCAGCTTAGCCTGATTTCGTTTCTGACCACCTACAGAGGGCGAGACCTGGCTGTTGACGAACTTGGCAAGATCATCGCCAAACGGGAAGAAAACGGTGGAGCGACAACGCGTCTCCAGACATCTCTGGCGCAGCTTTATTTCCAGAATAACGAACAGGAAAAAGCGATAGATTTGATGAACACGGTCACCAGCAAAGCTGATGACCCGCAGGCAAAAAACCGTGCGCAGATTGTTCTGGCTTCCATGTATCTCCAGACGACAAAGATGGATGAGGCGCTCGAGACTGCAAATGCCGTACTCTCGGATGACCCCAAAAACGCAGATGCCCTGAGATTGCGTGCTGCCATCAAACTGCGTCGCGAAGATACTGACGGTGCCGCTGAAGATATTCTGACTGCTTTGAACCAAACGCCAGATAGCGTTCAACTGAATGCGATGCTTGCATCTGTCTATGAGCGTCAGGGCTCGGCGACGCTTGCAGAGGAGCAATATGTGAAGGCGGCAACGCTGGATAAATACTCTCCGGCAACAGGCTTGCCGATGGTGCGCTTCCTGCTGCGCTACGGCAAAAATGACATGGCGCGACGCGTGCTGGAAAACGTGCGTCAACGTGCGCCGGAAAACCGGCAGGTGCTTTCATTGCTGGGGCAATTGCTCCTTCAAAGCAGAGACTGGGTTGGCGCTCAGGAAATTTCGCAAAAGCTGCGAGAGCTTGACGATGGTTCAGGCACCGGTGAGGCAGACCGGATCGACGCTGCGGCCCTCTCCGGCCAAAACCGAACCGAGGACAGCCTCAAGCTGTTGTCGGAGTCCGATGCAAATCAGCAGAGCATTTTGCCTGACCTCATAGGCTCATATGTACGAGCAGGACGCCAGGATGCCGCTGTTTCGCATCTACGATCTCTTCTGGAAGAAAATCCGGACGATATTCAGGCCCGCATTCTCCTTGGAACTGTGCTGGTTTCGATAGACAAGATTGACGAAGCAGAAGAAGCATTCAAGGCGGCGGCAAGCGCAGACAAAGGCACTGTTGGAAATACAGCGCTGGCACAGTTCTACCTGTCTACGAGCAAGTTTGATGAAGCCGAACGCGCAGTGCGTGCCGGTCTGGAAGATGACCCCCAGAATGTCGCTCTGCGCATGCTTCTGACAACGGTTTATCAAGTTGAAGGGCGTTTCGATGATGCGATTGCCGAATTTGAAGCCATGTTCAAAGACGATCCCGAATCCACCATCGTTGCCAATGATCTTGCCAGCCTTTTGTCAGAACGGCGCGGCGACGAGCAGTCGCTCGAACGGGCCTTCGAAATTGCACAACGTTTCCGCAACTCCGAAATCCCGCAATATAAGGACACACTTGGCTGGATCTATTATCTGCGTGGACAATATGCGTCCGCCCTGCCGCTGCTGACGTCAGCTTCGTCCAGCCTTCCGAACGTGGGTTTGATCCATTACCATTTGGGAATGGTCTTCAAAGCCCAGAACCAGACCGAACGCGCCATAGCGAGCCTGGAGACGGCGGTAAAGCTGAAAACGCAAATGACTGAAACGGATATTGAAACCGCGAACAATGCTCTCAAGGAGCTGAAATCAGCGGGAAAATCCGACGAGTTAAATTAAATATTCACGAATGTGGGTACATATTTCAAGCACTGTGTTCGCGCTTCACGCGCGAACTTGCGAGTGAACGGTTGAAGAGATGGAACAGGACCTGGACCTAAGCAAATACTTCGAGATTGCTCGGAGACGCTATCTATTTGTCATCTTGCCGGCGGCCTTTCTTTTGGTCGCGGCGGCGGTGGTGGCGTATTTTCTTCCGTCCCGATATGAATCAAGGGCAACGATTCTGATCGAATCGCAGCTCATTCCCGATCAATTGGCGGCATCGACTGTTACGGCAAGTGCCAGCGAGCGCATCAAAGTGATTGAGCAGAGGCTCCTGGCGCGCGACAATCTTCTGGAGATCGCCCGGAAATATTCGTTATATAGCGACCGTATCAACAGGCTGACACCGACGGAAGTTGTCGATACGATGCGTGACAAAATCACGATCGCGCAAATCGATGTGGAGGCCGCATCGCGTCGCGGGACTCAGGTTATCGGTTTCACCGTGAGCTTTGAATATGCCCAGGCACGTGCCTCTGCCCAGGTGACCAATGAGCTGGTAACGAAAATTCTCTCGCAGAATGTTGAAACCCGGCTTAGCAGAGCGACCGAAACGAGCAGCTTTTTCCAGCAACAGATTTCCAGCCTGGAATCCAGACTTCTTGCAACAGAGCAAAAGATGGCTGCGTTCAAGCGGGAAAATGAGGACGCTCTACCAGAAACACTTTCGATCCGACGCGAAGAGCTGGGCATCTTGACCAATCAAATTGCAAAGCTGGATCAGGAAATCCAGTTCACGCAGACAGGTGAAGCAACAACCACTGATGGCGAGTTGGCGAGCGCAGATCAGCTTGAGTTCCGCAGGCAATCGGCTCAAGTGAATTACGACACGCTTGTGAAACGTCGTGATACGTTGAAGCCGCTGGCGGAAAAGGGATTTATTGCAAAAACAAAAATCCTGGATCTGGACAGTCAGATTGATCGCGCAAAAATCGAGCTGGATTCCGTTGAAGCACAAATGGACGCCAAGGGTATGTCTGTGGACCCGGCTGTCCGCTTGAAAATGCTCCAGGATACGCGCGCAAAACTAAGCGAAAGAGCTGATACTCTTAAGGGAAGCATCGGCAAAACACCGTCTGTCGAAGTCCAGTTGGCAGCGATGGCCCGTGATTACAATAACCTCCAGGCGGAATATAATCAGACCAAAGCCAAGCTAACTGAGGCTCAAACGGGCGAACAGCTGGAGCAGGACCGTCAAGCCGAACGCTTTGAGGTTATCGAGCAGGCCACCATACCGGAGGAACCATCCTCACCCAACCGGCCATTGATTGTTCTGGCTGGTGGCGCAGGTGGTTTCGGACTCGGTCTCGCTCTGGTACTCCTTCTTGAGTTTCTTGATAACAGTATCCGCACGTCAGGTGACCTGGAGCGTCGTTTGAAAGTGCGTGCTTTTGCCGTAATTCCGTATATCGAGACCGCGTATGAAGGACAGCAGCGCAAGTCCAAACGCTTATGGTATGCTTCTGGAGCAGTTGTCGCTGTGATCGGCGTGGTGGCCGCAGTTCATATCCTGTACCTGCCGCTGGACTTGCTCGTGGAAAGAGGGTGGGAAATTATTCACTCTCGGCTAATAAAATTTGTCTAGCATAGACACAATCGTTCTTGCATCGGAGCCATTGAGTGGAACATATCAAGAATGCCTTGCAAAAGGCGCTTTCGGAAAAAGAAGGCGAACCAGAACAATCGCTGGAGCGGTCTCCGGCGAGCAATTCTGCTGGCCAGCAAAAAAGCACAACCGAGAGCCAGGATATTATCGACAGTCTGCGCAGGGTAGAACTGAACCGGTCCCTTCTGGAGAAAAACCGGATCATCTCATGGTCAATGAATGATCCAAGCCACGCCTCCTTCAATATGCTGCGCACACGCGTCCGCAAGGCAATGGCCGATAATCATTGGAAATCTCTTGCCATTACGTCGCCAACACCGGCTTGCGGCAAAACCACGGTTGCGCTCAATTTGGGTTTGAGCCTGGCGCGCGGTCCGGGCCTCAAGACAGTGATCGTTGACCTTGACCTGAAAAAGCCAACCGTTGCCAATACACTCGGTATTATGCCGACAACCACTATTGCGCAGTTTCTTGAGGGCAAGGCAGAGGCAAAAGACTGTTTTGTTCGCATCGACCAAAATCTGATCGTGGGGCTGAGCGCGGGACACACGCTGTCTTCATCCGAACTCATCCTCGGTCCACAGCTCCCCAAGTTGTTTGAATTCATATATAAATCTCTGTCGCCCGATATCGTGTTGTTCGACCTGCCCCCGATGCAGAGTACCGATGATGCCTTGGCATTGATTCCACACATCGACACAACACTTCTGGTTGCTGCTTCAGGTCAGACGACAGCAAGCGACCTGGACAAATGCGAGTGGGAAATCGACCAACAGGACAAACTGCTGGGTGTGATACTCAACAAGAGCAGGGAATCGCTCGATAATTACTATTACTATTGAACGCCTGACATGGGGTTGGTCGCAGCGATATTTTTGTGACGCTCCAAAAATCTGACCTTTGCAGACGAT
The DNA here is from genome assembly GCA_050297115.1 of Ensifer sp. Lineage (GTDB taxonomy): Bacteria > Pseudomonadota > Alphaproteobacteria > Rhizobiales > Rhizobiaceae > Ensifer_A. The sequence continues at coordinate 12,733 of JBNKQT010000003.1, forward strand.
GCGCCTGTAAAAAGATATTATACACCCGGTCACGCTTTCAAAATCTGCTTTAAAACCCCTAAAATGGCCATATTGGTGCCGATTCCGGGCGCTATGCTGTTTTGCACAAAAATGGCCATGCAAGAACCTTCGCCTCAAACGGCGAAAGCCGGGTTAACGCTACGAAAATAAGCGCTCAATCGTACCTGGCATTCGCTTGACTCATCGCGACCAATCTGGTTTACAGAGTATTAATGCGGTTTGAGAATTCCGTTGGTGTATTGGCTATTTTGAAACAATTGGTATTCCAGCGGAAATATTGTGGTAAACAAGGGGTTCAAATTTATGTTTGACAATTTCAAGAAAGTTGCAATTTCAGCAGCTGTAGGCGCCAGCATGCTGGGCTTTGCAGGTGCCGCTTTTGCAGCACCCATTACAGGTACAATCCACATCACGGGCAACGTTAACAGCGTTGACAACGTTGGTGTTAACTTTGTGAGCGGCGCCACCACCGGCACTGGCTCTGTTATCTCCGCCAGCTACGACTTGGCTGGCCTCGTTGGTGAAACGGCTACGCTGCACGACGTTACGTTCGCTGCAGGCGGTCTGCTTTGGGAAGTATCGACAGGTTCCGCAACGTTCTCGTTCGTTGCTAATCAGCTCGTTGAACTTCTTGACCTCAATGGCAATGGCTACTTCGTCAAGGCGCTTGGCGTAATGTCCGGCACAGGTTTCGACGACACTGTTGGCGAAATCCTGTTCACAAGCAACGGTACAACCGGCGACGCATCCTTCTCTT
>JBNKQT010000004.1:0-10438 GCA_050297115.1 Ensifer sp.
GTGTTCGGGAAACAGCTCTTCAAGCCCTTTCGAAGTGGCCGGGCAAACGCCACGCTCGGTAATTAGGCCAGATATCAGATGATAAGGGGTAACGTCAAAGGCCGGATTGCCCGCCGGTGAGCCGTCCGGTGCAACCTGAACTGTCCCGATACTTCCATCCTCCAGCTTGCCCTGAACATGGGTCACTTCCCGTCCATCGCGTTCTTCAATCGGAATTTCCGCAACGCCGTCCCACACGGTCCAGTCAATGGTTGGAGAAGGAAGTGCAACATAGAAGGGCACGCCATTTTCTTTCGCCGCCAGCGCTTTGAGGTAGGTACCGATCTTGTTGCAGACATCGCCGCGCCGCGTCGTTCGGTCAGTGCCGACAATCACCACATCAACCAAACCGTGTTGCATGAGATGCCCGCCGGCATTGTCGCCAACATAGGCGTGCGACACACCATGACTGCCCAGTTCCCAGGATGTGATTGCGCCCTGGTTGCGCGGTCGCGTTTCATCGACCCATACGTGGATATTGATGCCTGCATCATAGGCTTGATACATGGGGCTGGTTGCAGTTCCCCAATCAACCGTTGCAAGCCATCCCGCATTGCAATGCGTGAGAATGCGAACCGGCTCGCCTGGTGGCTTTCCCTTGGCAATTTCGCGAATGACTTCGAGACCATGTTCACCGATCTTGTGATTGATCTCGACATCTTCATCCGCAATGACATGTGCAAGCGCGAGTGCAGCCGCAGCACGGCTGTCAGGATCAATTGGCTTGAGATGCGCGCGGCAACGATCAAGCGCCCAGCGCAGGTTGATGGCCGTTGGCCGGGTTGCATTCAGCTTTTCCCAAATTGCGTCCAGCGCCGTGTCGGAGGGATCAATCCGCATGGCAACCGCCACGCCATAGGCGGCGGCTGCCCCGATCAGCGGCGCACCGCGAACACGCATTTCGAATATGGCTGTCGCATAGTCGTCAATCGTGTTGAGCTGTTTGATCCGAAAATCGTGCGGTAACCAGCGTTGGTCGATAATCTGAAGTGCAGACTTTGCCTCATCCCACCATGCAGAGCGGTAATGCTTGCCATTCACTTTCATAGGATGTTCCTTGTATTGAATTCGCGTGCCAGCGTGAGTAATTCCACTGAAATGTCGATCTTGTCCGCATTCAGGATCAAATCGGCTCCCATCATCAGATTGCGTGCCTCAAGAGTGGCTCGAAGTCCCGCATCTGCGATGTCTTCAAAATCTGCATTATGGGCTAGAGACAGGCAGCGCCGGTGCATTTCGATGCCACAGATCCCCAAGGATTCCGACTTTATGCGACCAAGCAAAGCAGCAAGTGCGCGCTGTGAGCTTTGTCCTTGGTCTTCAAACATGGACGCCGGATAGAGCATGCCGGTGCGCTCTGTGTTCCAAAGGTGCGTGAACTCGCTTTCAAATGTCTCGTAAATGGTGGCGACCAAAGACAGGATCCATTCCTGGTAGCCCTCAAGATCATTCTGATCGCGATGGCCGGGCTGGCTGAAATACGCCATCAGGAAATTGGCAATCAACATGCCCAGATCGAAGGCCATCGGCCCATATTGCGTGAATTCGGGGTCAATGACCTTTGTGTCCGTATCCGTACACATGACCGATCCGCTATGCAGGTCTCCGTGAACCAAGGTCTCGGCATTGGAGGCAAATTTCACAAACCATTCCTGAACCCGTATCTTGAGTTCAACATTGCTGCGTAACGTCGCCACAACACCGTCAAGTCCCTCAGTGTGATGGTTCATCTCCGCTGTCTGATAAGGGTCCGTAAAAACCAGGGCTTCGGTGATTGCAGGAATAGCGACATTGCCCGCAAAAAGCCCAACGTCTGCTTTCTTGTCAGCACTTTTCATGGAAAACTCGGAACCCCTGAAGGCCGTGCGGGCACAAAACTGGCCGAGCGCAGCGCCCAATCCCTCAACCCTTTCGCCGTCAATCAGCTTACGGCGAAGAATGCGATGGGGCGTGAGAAACTCCATGACGATGAGTGCCTGCTCTTCGTCGAAATGGTAGATTTTCGGGACGCATTCGCCTGCCCGTTCGGCCTGACGGGTGAGTGCGTGATATTCGTAAAATGCCCTGTAAAGCGGCAGAGGCCAGCTGTCTCCCACCAGGCGAACATAGGGCAGCGCCTGCTTGACGATTGCGCTGCCTTTCGCGCCCTCCACGATAAAGACAAGATTCAGGTTGCCATCACCGACCTCACGAACACTCCAACCCTGTGAGCCAACTTTTTCACGCAACGCCGTAACACCGGAAAGACGGGTTTCCAGTGTTTCGACCGTCAACGCCTCATAGTTTGTTGCCGCCACCATAAGCTCCTCCTCATGGACTTCGTGCCGAAAATTCAAAAGCACCTCATGCATTTCAACAAATGCTTGCGCTAATTTATGCAAAAGTCAATGGGGTTGACATTCGATTAAACTTGTAGCCCTAATTGGGCCGACGGTGAATGGCATACCACCGTCAGGAGGAGGATCAGTGCCAACTAATGTTTGCGAAATCAAAGGCTTGGAGAAGTCTTTTGGGACCAACAAGGTGCTGCGCGGTATTGATCTCGACCTTCGCGAAGGCGAGGTCACGGTGCTCATGGGCGCCAACGGGGCAGGCAAATCGACCCTTGTGCGCATCCTTTCAGGCCTCTACCGGCCGTCAGGCGGGCAAATCCTGTTTGCGGGCGAAAATTACGCACCGGCTCAGGCCGCAGACGCTATCAGGCAGGGTATTGTAACGGTCCATCAGCTCATCGATGATGGCGTTATTCCAGACCTCGACGTTGCCACAAATCTGATGCTCGACCGGCTGACGGCGCGCGGTGCAAGCCTTTTCGTCAATGACGCGGCATTGCGGCGTGAAGCTTCGAAGATCTCGGAAAATATGGGCATCTCGGTGGATGTTCGCACCCGTGTTGCCGATCTGGGCGTGGCCGATCGCCAGATGATTGCCATTGCCCGTGCAATGGCGCGCTCCGCACGGATCCTGATACTGGATGAACCGACATCATCGCTGTCTGCCACCGAGGCCGAGCGACTTTTCAAGCTCATTGACCGCTTGCGGCTGCAGGGTGTTGCCATTCTCTACATCTCTCACCGCATGTCAGATATTCGTCGGATAGCTGATCGCATTGTTACCATGCGCGACGGTGTGATTTCCGGTGTTTTTGAAGATCAGCCACTGGACTATGAGGGAGCAGTCGCGGCCATGTTGGGTCACGGCATGACAGAAGTCGATCTCACACCCGTTGCAGGCGACGGGCCAGTGCTGACGATGGAAAATATTCAGCTTGCCGAAAAGGCCACGCCCTTTTCATGCACGATCCAGGACGGTGAGGTCGTTGCAGTGACCGGTCTGCTTGGAAGCGGCAAAAGCAAATTCGCCGAAATTATATTTGGCCTTTCGACGCCAGAGTCGGGCAGCATGCTTTTGGATGGCGTGCCCTATAGGCCCAAAAATGCAGCAGATGCTGTTGGCAAGGGTGTGTTCATGTCGCCCAAGGATCGGGGCAACAACGCCGTCATCCCCGGTTTTGACATTACCAACAACATGAGCCTGCCGTTTTTGCGGTCATTCAGCGTCTTTAGCTTTCTCAATTCCGCTCGCCAACGTACGCGAACCAATGAGATGATCCGCGACATCGGCATCGTCTGCCGTTCAAATGCTGATGATATTGCAACGCTTTCAGGCGGCAACCAGCAAAAGGTGATGATTGCGCGCTGGCTGATGGAACCATGCCGCGTCTTGCTTCTCGACGAGCCGTTTCAGGGTGTCGATATCGGTGCGCGCCGCGATATCGGACGACATATCCGGATGACCGCAAAAGGCCGTGCAACCCTTGTTTTCGTCGCAGAAATAGATGAAGCGCTGGAAGTTGCAGACCGTATCCTGGTGCTCAACGAGTGCAATTTGGCAGGTGAACATATCAATTCAAATGTGGATCTGGCGGCGCTGGTGACCGATGTAACCGGCACGACGGTCGCAGCCGAAATGCCGGCTGGAATGGAGCAAAAATGAAGCAGCACAGACTGATTAATTTCGCAATTCGATATGGCTTTTTGATCCTGATGGCCGGGCTGGTGATTTATTTCAGTCTGGCAGCAGATGGCTTTGCGAGTGCCCGTTCTGCCGTGTTTATTCTTCAATCTGTGGCCATTACCGGCATTTTGGCACTGGGCGTCACGAGTACACTGGTTGTCAACGGATTTGACCTCTCCATTGGCGCGGTTGCAACTTCTGCACTCATGCTTTCGGCCTATTCCATGGTCATTCTGGAGCAGTCTGCATTCGTGGCGGTCGCTCTTTGTCTGTTGATGGGTGCACTCGTTGGCTTGGTCAACGGGTTCCTGATCGTCAAAATGCGCGTGCCGGATCTGCTGGCAACGCTTGGCATGATGTTTCTGCTGATTGGCCTGCAGCGCATTCCCACCCAGGGCAACTCAATTGCAACCGGAATGCGCCTCGAAGATGGCTCCGTCGCAGAGGGCAAGTTCTCAGCGGCGTTCTTGTGGATCGGCCGTCATCGTTTCGATCTCGTGTTGAACGATCTTCTGCCTGTTCCAGTTGTCATTTTTCTTCTAATCGCGGTCTCTATTTGGCTGTTTCTGGGCTACACGCGTCATGGCCGCCTGATGTATGCAACAGGGTCGAATGAGCGCGCCGCCGAATTGGTAGGCACCAATGTTCACGCTTACAAGATTGTTGCCTACATGATCTCCGGAGTTATGGCCTCAATTGGCGGCATCTTGCTTGCTGCTCGCCTTGGGCGTGGCGACATCGCGTCCGGCAACAATCTTCTTCTGGATTCTGTCGCCGCTGCGCTGATCGGCTTTGCCGTTTTGGGGGCAGCGCGGCCCAACGCATTCGGAACTGCTATCGGTGCGCTTTTTGTGGGCATCCTTCTACAGGGTCTCACGATGATGAATGCCCCATATTACACCCAGGACTTTGTGAAGGGCGTTGTGCTGGTACTGGCACTGGTTTTCACATTCTTCCTCTCCGCACGCGCGGCGGGGAAAGCATGACACGACTTAGGCACAAAAGGGAGGATCCAATGTTGCTAAGACGCACTATGATAAAACTGGCCGGTTCGGCCTTCGTGGCGCTCGGCCTGGCTGGCACAGCCTTCGCCGATGCACCCGCTCCATTTGACAATCCCGGTGCGGTAAAGATCGCGCTGGTGCGCTATCTTTCGACCGGTGACTTCTTCCAGGCTTATTTGTCCGGCGTGGAGGCGCAGGCCAAAGCATTGGGTGTTGAGCTTCGCGTTCTCGACAGCCGCCAAGATGCCGCATTGCAGGCTGATATGGTTGATCAAGCCATCGCCCTTGGCGTCAACGGCATTATCATTCAGCACGGTTTGACAGAATCCATGAAAGACGCAGCGCAACGCGCTGTCGACGCTGGCATTAAGGTCGTCGCCTTTGACGTGAATGTCGAAAATGATGCTATTCCGCAAGTAGAACAGTCAGACTACTTGTTGGCCAAGCTCGCTTTGGAGCAAGCAGTCAAGGATAATGGCGACAGCTTCACCGCAGGTTATGTCTATGTTCCAGGCATTGCACCGCTTGACCGCCGCAATGTTGCGTGGGAAGAGCTGAAAACAGCAAATCCGGGCATCACGGAAGCCGCCGTTTTTGGCACACTGGATAACCCGATCGCAAACTCGGTCGCCAACCAGGCGCGCTCTGTTCTTCAGGCACATCCTGACATCAATGTGATGTTTGCACCTTACGATGAATTCGCCAAGGGCGTGAAAATCGCTGTTGATGAGGCAGGTCTGTCGCAGGATGTCAAAATCTACTCGGCCGACGTATCAACTGCCGACATTTCAGCAATGCGCGAGCCAGATTCGGCTTGGGCGGCAACAGTTGCAACAAATCCGGCTGTTGTGGGCGAAGTCAGTGTTCGCACCCTCGCCCTGATGCTGGCAGGCGAAGACCCTGGCAAACAGGTAATCGTTCCCCCTACACTCATCACACAGGATTTCCTCAACAGCGAGGACGTCAAGAACATGGACGAACTGGCCGCCAAGCTGCCGACGTTCGCCCATGCAGATGTATCTATGGCGGACTGGATTGCTCTGCCTCCCCGCTGATGCAAGGCTTGGGGTCCGGCGCATAGCGCCGGGCCCGCAAATCAAGAGATGCAAGGTAACCTGAGATGTTGAACGGTATTGATCCCCGCTTCACGCCCGAATTGCTGTACTGTCTTGCGCGTATGGGGCATGGTGACGAGCTTGTCATTGCGGACGCCAATTTCCCCTGCGACGCCACAGCCGCTCACACATTTTTCGATCAAACCATTCGGTTAACCGCGCAAAATGCGCCACAGGCCATCGAACTCGTTACACAGCTTCTCCCACTGGACCCCTATTTCGACCATGCAGCGCTGAGGATGGAAATCGATGGCGCGCCGGAGGATATGGGCGAGGTTCATACCGAGGCCTGGGAGCTGCTGACACCTCGTCTGCCGGATGGCGCAAAGCTGGGGCACATAGAGCGTCAGGATTTCTATGCGCGTGCGCGCCATGCCTTTGCAGTCGTCCAAACTGCCGAGAGCCGCCCCTTCGGCTGTTTCATTCTGCGCAAAGGCGTCATCTTCTAATACACAGGACCCCGCCCCAATGGATCGTTTCAAAGTCAAATACAGAATATTCGCCGACAGCCACGCTGATGCAGAATCGCGCGCCGACGCAATCGCTCTCGAAGATACGCTGGAAATTCCCCGCGATGTTGTACCCAAAGGTTACATCGAGGACGTGGTTCTCGGACAGGCCGAAAGCGTGGAAGCAGAAAACGATGAAACCTGGATTGCCACCGTTTCCTATCACATAGACGCGGTTGGCCGTGAACTCCCGCAGCTCATCAATGTCATTCTGGGCAATGCCTCGATCCTTAAGGGGGTGAAGGCGATAGATCTTGAACCCAATGGGGATCTTGCAGAACGCTTCCCCGGTGCCCGTTTCGGGACAGACGGCATCCGCGCTGCAACCGGCAGGCAAAAGGGCGGCTTTGTCTGCCCCGTTATCAAGCCGCAAGGCTCCAGCTCTCGAGATCTGGCTAAACTCTGCTATCTGACGGCCAGAGCCGGTGCTGATATCGTTAAGGAAGATCACGGCCTTGCCAATCAGGACAGAGGGCAATTTGAAGAACGTGTCAGATTGTCAGCGCAGGCTGTCAACCGGGCGAATGCGGAGCGGGCGGACGAAGGTGATACGACACGTGCGCTCTATCTCGCCAATATTCTAGGTCATGGTGACAAGTTCCGTGATATGGCCCTTTATGCCCGGGATGCCGGAGCGCATGGGATTCTCATCATCCCAGGCCTTCTCGGTTTTGATGCCATCAACCGGCTGGCGCAGGACCCGGAATTCAACCTGCCTATCATGTCCCACCCGTCCCATTTAGGACCCTATGTGCTTTCGGAGAATACCGGCTATAGTCATGCCATGCTGTTTGGCACAATGATGCGCCTGGCGGGTGCTGATATTTCAGTTTTTCCAAACCATGGCGGCAGGTTCGGCTTTTCAGTCGAAGAATGCGAAAGCATCGTTTCAGCATGCCGAGATACCGATGGTCATGGCAAAGCAATTTTGCCCAGCCCCGGCGGCGGCATGAGCCTGGATCGTTTGCCTGACATGATGTCTCTCTATGGACAGGATTGCGTCTATCTACTTGGCGGTTCACTGCTGCGCTTCGGCGATCAGGTTGGTGATGCAATCCGGCAGATGCGCCAGGCCCTCGACAGATAAGGTCTACGCTCTGGATCAGAGGCGTTTCGCCATTTCACCGAGGTGGCGAAGTATAGTCTGATCAAGGGCGTGTTCTTGCTGCACGCGGCGTGTCAATTTCCGCTCCCACAAATGCGACGGTACCTCTATCAACGAGATACCGGCAACGTGCTCTCTTGAATGAAATCCAGATAATCAGCCGGAAGTTCCTGAAATAAATATGGGCGCGGAACCTGTCGGTCCCACGCCTGTATTTCAAAATGTCTTGTCCAGAACACGTTCCTGACAATCACAGTTTTTCAGCATTCCTTCGCGGAATATCTGTAGCTACAGCGCTTCGGCTTTCACAAGAGAATGTACATCTTCCACGCGGGCCGTATCCAGGTCAGATTCGCTAATGCCGAATTTCTGTCCCATCAAATCTTCAATACCACTGACCAGCGCCACCGCATCAAGGCCGTAATAGCGCATAAGATAGGGTCGCGAACCACCATGGGCATAGGTATCCTTCAAACCAAGACGGATCAGACGTTTGCCCACGCCCGCATCCGCCATGGTTTCGGCGACTAACGAGCCAATACCACCCTCAGTCACATGGTTTTCCAGAGTGATGACACCATGCTTGATCGAGCCGATATGATCGAGCAACGCCTTTGCGTCGAAAGGCTTGATCGTGTGAAGGTGCAAATGGCGGATAGAAAGCCCTGCATTGGCCAATGCAGAGCGTGCGCGCAACGCCTCTTCAGTGGTGATGCCAGAGGTGACGACCAAGATGTCCGAACCTTCGGAAAGCACGCGCATCTCGCCCACCTTGATAGGTGTATCAAAAAGCCGAGGTACGGAACCGCGAAGAACGCGACACCAGACAGGACCATCAATCGAATCTGCAGCTTCGCAGATCGATTCCACTTCGGTGGCATCGCCTGTTTCCAAAATCGTCATATTGGGAATAGAACGCATGACCGAGATGTCCTCAATCGACTGGTGCGTCATGCCGCCTGGTGTTGTAACACCCGGCAGAAAGCCCATGAGGCGCACCTTGCGGCGTGGATATGCAATAGACGCCATGAGCTGGTCATAGGGACGGCGATACATGAAAACACCGAATGTATGAATAAACGGACGGAAGCCTGCGAGCGCCAGCCCTCCCGCAAAGCTCATCATGTTTTGCTCGGCCATGCCAAGGGACAGAAACTGATCGGGGTGGCGATCGCGAAAACCGTCAACCTCGCACGATGAAGTCAAATCCGCGGAAAGGCACAGAATTTCAGGCTTGCCAACGGCGAATTTTTCGAAGGCCGATGCATAGGGCCGGGTTACCATCTCTACCATATCAAGCTCCTCCTCAATGTGCGTAATCAACAGGCGCGACACCAAGGTCGGCTGCGATTGACTGGTTGAAACGTGCACGCTCGTCTTCCGACTTGAAACGCACATAGTGAAGCCGAGGAAAACGCTCTTCGAGAATGCTCATGGCATGGTAAGGCGAGGTGCGTGCCAGAATGATGAGCGGACGCCCCTCATGCTTTTCCTTGGCGGCATCGCGAATGGCGTTCAGGTCATGCCCGTCCACTTCCACGCACACAGCACCAAAATTGTTGAACTTGGTTTTGATGTCTCCAACTTCCATAACGCTGGACATAGCGCCATCGCACTGCTGATCATTGACATCCATAATGGCATGAAGGCCGTCGATACCATGATAGGCAGCAGCCTGAACGGCTTCCCAAGTCTGGCCTTCCTGCACTTCGCCATCCGACATGAAGACCCAGGTCCGCCCTGCCTCACCACGCAGTCTGCGGCCGTAGGCAAGACCGGCACCCGTGGAAAGGCCAATACCCAAGGTGCCGTTATGCACCTCCATACCGGGGGAATGTTCCGCACCGATCATTTCCACTGAAGAGCCGTCCTTGTTGAACATCTCAAGGCCTTCAGGGTCCATACGTCCCACCTCAATGAGGGTCGCATAGGCCACCAACGCATAGTGTGCCGGTGCAATGAACAGGCGGTCAAATTCCGGTGCGGCCGGGCCGTTATAGCCAGCTCCAGTGTGATAATCCGGATTGCTGGGTGACGGCACGCCTGCGAAAGGCTTCGGAATCATCGGCAACGTCGACGCGCCAAGATTGAGCTCCTCGTTGTAGAGCCATGCAAGTTGCTCTGCTGCAGAACAGGCCTGAGAGAGATAACCACCATTATTTCGGATCGTGTGCTCGAATACGCGGCGACGTATCCCCAGCGCCACGTCTTCGGTCGATTTAGTGTTGCGCATTGGAATTTCCTCCTTTTACAAATGTCATTAAATGTATCATTTGTAAAAATCAAGTCGACTTTGGAGGGGAAATGTGAAATTGTTATTCTAGGTTGTTGCAACGACAAAGGAGGAGTGTGGTGGCATCAAGAACCATGCGGGCGGTTCGCTGTTTCGGATTTGGGCACAAGCACAAGTTTGTGGATGACCAAGCCGTTCCAACACCTGGGCCGGGTGAAGTGTTGGTGCGAGTCAATGCATCAGGCATCTGCGCGGCGGATCGGGCAATGTATGACAATAGCGGCCCCTGGACCCTGAACTTCCCCTTCACACCGGGTCACGAGTTTACCGGGACTGTGGTCGAAATGGGTGAAGGCGCTGACGCGCTTCATGGTGTAAAAGTCGGCGACCGCGCGGTCGCGGAACTGAACATCACC
>JBNKQT010000005.1:0-13675 GCA_050297115.1 Ensifer sp.
CAAATGAGGACCGCCACTTCTACGGTCACGGCATCTTTTCGCCTGATGGCCAACTGCTCTATGCCAGCGAAAATGACTTCGACAATCGACGGGGTGTTATCGGCATCTACGATGCGACCTCCAGTTTCGCGCGCATTGGCGAGTTTCCAACCTATGGCATAGGCCCTCACGACCTGACGGTCTCGGATGACGGGTCCACACTGATTGCGGCTAATGGCGGTATCGAAACGCACCCGGATTTCGGCCGCACCAAGCTCAACCTCGACCACATGGAACCATCATTGGCGCTCATTGATGCCAAAACCGGCGCATTGATCGAAAAACATGGCCTCTCACCGGAATTGGCGCAGCTTTCTATTCGCCATGCCGATACATGTGCTGATGGTCGCATCTGGTTTGCCTGTCAATATCAGGGCCCCCGCAATGATTTGCCCCCCTTGCTCGGAAGCTTGAAGCGTGGCGAAGACTTGAACCTCGTGTCCCTGCCGGATGATGTGACCGAGGGGCTCGCAAATTATATTGGCGCCATTTCGGTCAACCGCAATGATGGCCTTGTTGCAGCCACATCTCCCAAGGGCAGCAGCTACGTGGTCTTGAATGCTCAAACAGGCGCACTTGTTGCACAAAAACAGTTCGACCACGCCAGCGCGGTTGCATCAGCGAGCCATGGCTTTGCCGTGTCCAACGAAAAGGGCCTTTTCCTCAAGGCCCGCAGCGATGTAGCGTGGGACCAACACGCAGTTCGCCTGAAGGATGCCTGAACAATGGATTTCGAATTCAACACGATTGCCGGAAAAAACATTCTCTATGTTATGGCCGTAGATGCGGAATATGGCACGCATTTGCGCGCTCACATAACACCACTGATGACTGGTGTCGGTCCGGTCGAATCCGCCGTTGTTATGGCAACCACATTGGCAAAACTGCAAGCGTCGGGTCACACACCGGACCTCGTCGTGTCGCTCGGTTCGGCAGGCTCCCCCGGCCTGGAGCAGACGAAGGTCTATCAAGCAACGTCCCTGAGCTACCGGGATATGGACGCCTCGCCGCTGGGTTTTGAAAAGGGCGTCACCCCGTTCCTTGATCTGGGTGCGAGGGTCGACTTGCCCCACCGTATTCCCGGTGTTCCCCAGGCCAGCCTTTCCACTGGTGCAAACATCGTTTCAGGCAGCGCCTATGACACAATTGATGCCGATATGGTGGACATGGAAAGCTTTGCCGTGCTGCGCGCCTGCATGTTGCACAAATTGCCACTGATCGGCCTTCGCGGCATTTCCGATGGCAAGGATGAGCTTAATCATGTGAGCGATTGGACCGAATATTTGCATATTGTCGATGAAAACTTGGCAAAAGCGGTTCATGCGCTGGAAGAGTCCTTGGACAACGGCACCTTAATATTGTAATGGCGCGGGCAGAGATTAAACTTTTCTCTGCTTTCCTCACTGTCGGCACGATTTTCAAGAGGCGCACCATGTCTGTGATACCCCATCCCGAAGCTATTCTCATCATCGATTTCGGGAGTCAGGTGACACAGCTGATTGCGCGCCGCGTCCGCGAAACCGGTGTTTATTGCGAAATCTGGCCCTATAACAAAGCTGATGAAGGTTTTGAGAAGCTGAACCCCAAAGGCGTCATCTTTTCCGGTGGCCCGGATTCAGTGACCCGCGAAGGCAGCCCACGCGCTCCACAAGCGGTTTTCGATAGCGGCGTTCCAATCCTTGCAATCTGCTACGGTCAGCAGACGCTGGCTCTCCAGCTTGGCGGTTCGGTTGAAGGTGGCCATGCCGCTGAGTTCGGGCGCGCTGATGTTGAGATTCTCAAAAGCTCGCCGCTCTTCGAAGGTATCTGGGAAGTCGGCAAATCCTATCCCGTCTGGATGAGCCACGGTGACCGGGTGACCAAGGCGCCCGAAGGTTTCGAAATTATCGGTACCTCGCCAAACGCGCCGTTTGCGATCTGCGTGAACGAAGAAAAGCGTTACTACACCACCATGTTCCACCCGGAAGTGGTGCACACACCGGATGGTGGCAAACTGCTCGCCAACTTCGTACACAAGATCGTCGGTTTGCACTCTGACTGGACGATGGCTGCCTACCGCGCTGAAATGATCCAGAAGATCCGTGATCAGGTTGGCAATGAACGCGTTATCTGCGGCCTGTCCGGCGGCGTGGATTCCTCCGTTGCTGCGGTCCTCATTCACGAGGCTATCGGCGATCAGCTCACCTGCATCTATGTCGACCACGGCCTTATGCGCCTTGGCGAAAGTGAGCAGGTCGTTGGCATGTTCCGCGATCACTACCACATCCCTCTGGTGCATGTGGATGCATCCGATCTCTTCATTGGCCAGCTGGAAGGCGAGGCGGATCCGGAGACCAAGCGCAAGATCATCGGTCGCCTTTTCATCGAAGTCTTCGAAGAAGAAGCCAAGAAGATTGCCGCTGACGGCAAGGGCGCACCATCATTCCTGGCTCAAGGCACGCTTTACCCTGATGTCATCGAAAGCGTTTCCTTCTCAGGCGGCCCTTCAGTCACCATCAAGAGCCACCATAATGTGGGCGGCCTGCCTGAGCGCATGAATATGAAGCTCGTTGAGCCGTTGCGTGAACTCTTCAAGGATGAGGTTCGCGCTCTGGGTCGCGAACTCGGTATTCCCGAAAGCTTCATCGGTCGCCATCCATTCCCGGGCCCAGGCCTCGGCATTCGCCTTCCCGGTGGTGTCACCCGCGAAAAGCTCGATATTTTGCGCAAGGCAGACGCCATTTATATCGAAGAAATCCGCAAAGCCGGCCTCTATGACGAGATCTGGCAGGCTTTCTCTGTCCTGCTGCCGGTCCAGACCGTCGGCGTCATGGGCGATGGCCGCACCTACGACCGTGTGCTGGCACTGCGGGCCGTCACTTCCGTTGACGGAATGACAGCAGACTTCTACCCCTTCGACATGAACTTCCTCGGCAGTGTTTCCACCCGCATCATCAACGAGGTCAAAGGCATCAACCGTGTAGTCTACGACGTAACGTCGAAACCGCCAGGCACGATTGAGTGGGAGTAGCTCTTCTAGTGTAAGTCACTGATTTTATTAAATTAGTTTCTTGCGCATTAGTTTCACGTTTGGAAATCAGTCGTTGATTTCCTTAGTCTTTTTCCATACAGTTGCACAAAGATGTGACTACTGAAACTCGTAGTAACTCAGAGACTGAGAATGGAAGCAATTCAGCAACAGGTGCTTGAAGCGAAAAAGAACAAACGCGATAATGCACTGAAAGAAGTAAAGCATCTTTGCAAAGATTTTGGCTTTACTGCTGGGATGCTGAAAGGCTCACTTGCTGAAGGTAGGAAGAAGCAATGAAACAGAAGATTACCTCACAAAATCAGAACTCTGATGCTATTACAAACAATAGGTCTCGGCTATTTAAGTCGTTTCAAGATCGGCCTATGAGTGATGAAGAGCTTTGCGTAAATTTTGGTTTATATATGCGCAGTGGCGCATTGGCTAAAATATTATTTCTCGATGAGGTCTACAGAAAGATAATCGGAGTGCCAGGCCATATCATGGAGTTTGGAGTTTGGTATGGGCAGTCGCTGACAACATTTGAGAACTTAAGAGCTATACATGAACCATACAATCATCAACGTCGAATTGTTGGGTTTGATACCTTTGAAGGATATCCATCGATAGGTGAAAAAGATAAGCCGTCAGAAATTATGCAGGAGGGCGTCTACAAGGTTGATGACGGTTACGAACAGTATCTTGAAGAGCTGTTGGATTATCATGAAAAAGAAAACATGATGAGCCACATTAAAAAACATGAGTTGGTTAGCGGAGATGTTGTTGAAACTCTTCCGGTCTGGTTGAAAGATAATCCGCAGGCATTTGTTGCACTCGCATTTTTTGATATGGCACTTTATGCACCAACTAAAGCAGCATTAGAGGCAATTTTGCCTCGTCTGATCCCTAATAGCGTATTAGTTTTCGATGAACTGAATCATGTTAACTATCCTGGTGAGACGGAGGCAGTAATGGATACTTTAAATCTTAATGAGTTCAGTATCAAAAACTCAAAAATTTTGCCTGACAGAGTTGTATTTACAAAACTATAGTTTTTGATAGGCGGTACATCATATTCTGGTGACGGCCTTCTTGGAGTGAAAGCGCAATGCTTTTGGCTAATAAGGAGGCTGATACGACAGTACTTGATGCGCTAAATTTTGTTGCTTTAAATCCACTTCGAAACCACGATCCTATCGCAGTTCGTCTTCGCAAGCTGATTGCAAAGATAGATGAATAAATCCAACTTCCTCCTAATAAAGACTACACTCCTACACAATATAAGTGGGTCACTGATGAGCATGGTAACCAACGCAAAGTAGAAGCTGCTAAGCGGACACCTCGACAAATGGTAATTCGAGGTGCCCGATTGAAAAACTGTTCGCATGGCGTGACAAGCTCTGTTTCGCCCGGATTGGCAAATCACTCCTCGCTGTCATCGCGGACCGGCAGCCACTGTGCGATGCCGAAACAGATTTCTATCACCAGAACCGGCAGTATGAGCAAGCTGGCCCCGTTTAGAAGCGCGTTTAACTGCCAGAGCGAAAATAATGCCCGCCCGACACCATCGTAGCGCCCCAGCGCAACTGATGCATGGCGTAGGCGGTAAACCGACCAGATCACTACGACCGAGCCGAAGAAACTGCCAAAAAGCGTGGCATAGGTCGTGAGCACGACCGTTTCGCCCGGCAGGCCCCATGCGGTGTGCAGCGCGTTCAGACTACCGATGATCAGTGCCAGACTCCAAGGCGTGGCAAAACCACCGGTGACGATCAGATCATACCAGGCGCTGAGCCGCACAAGTTTGAGATAGGTGGATTTCTTCAGCATCCGAATTCTCCTGTTGTTCAGATGCCGAATCTGATAAACCTTTGACTATAGTCCAAGGTCAAATGAAAAATGCGCATCGGTGAATTGGCAGAGATGACAGGGGTCAGCCGTGATGCAATTCGGCTCTACGAAGCGCGTGGGCTCATCCGCAGCGACAGGCGAGCTAACGGCTATCGTGATTTTCCCGAGGGTAGCGAGGTGCTGGTGGCATATGTCCGCACCGCGCAGGGGCTGGGCTTCACCCTTGCCGAGATCGGTGAAGAGCTGCCAGCACTTTCCGATGGCGGTCTGAGTCAGGACGAGATTGCAGCCATCCTTGGCCGCAAGCTGGAAGAGATCGAAGCGCGGATCGCAGGGCTGGGCGCACTGCGCGATCAGCTGCGAGCGCAGATGCAACGACTATGCCCGATGGCGGTTAGGCTGCCCGGCCAAACCTCGTCGTAAAACGGTGTTATCTGCGCAACGATCACCGAGTTTTTCTCCAGCGTCCGCGCCATCAGGCCTCGCTCTTTGTCCAAGGCATCATCCCGATGATATCTCGCTATGTGGATAGAGCGTATATGGAGTATTTGGGGAAATTTCAGGCAGCCATGCCGGTCACGCCTTTCCACCCAGTCACGGTTTCGAGCCGGTGGACGTGAATGGTCATTGCTGTTTTTGTAACTCGCGAGACGAAGCGGTTTCGAAGGCTTGAAAAGAGGGAAATGAAATGCCGCTGGCGGCCCTGCTCTGTGCTGCAACCCGCGCCGAAACGCTACCTCATTACGAAAAATGGCGGACAGAGAGGGATTCGAACCCTCGAGACGGTTCCCCGCCTACACGCGTTCCAGGCGTGCGCCTTCAACCACTCGGCCACCTGTCCTTGCCAGAATTGATCGAACATGTCGATCTGCGGATGACGGTTGAACCATCCGGACGCGCGGATATATACCGATCATGACAAAAGGATCAACCGGTTTTTCCGTGTTTTTTTCATGAGTTCGCAGAAAGATTCAAATGTGGGCCCTTTTGCTCGCCGCAAAAGGAGACTGCGGGTCATTTTGGATGATTGCCGGGCGCTCTTGAGGGCGTGGGCTGCTGTGAGGGAGGTCACAGACCCTACAAAAAACCCGGCTGAAGGCCGGGCTTTGTGTTTTATCGGGATGCTTAGCCTCGCAGCTCCTTGCGAAGTATCTTGCCGACATTGCTTTTTGGCAGACTGTCGCGAAACTCGATATGCTTGGGGCGCTTGTAGTTGGTCAGGCCCTTGGCGCAATGCGCCTTTATGTCGGCCTCTGTGATGGAATCATCGCTCTTGACGACAAACAGCTTGACCGTCTCGCCCGAATGCTCGTCCGGTACGCCGATAGCCGCACATTCCAGCACACCGGGCATCGTGACGACGAAGTCTTCAACCTCGTTGGGGAACACATTGAAGCCGGAAACCAGGATCATATCCTTCTTCCGGTCCACAATCTTCACATAACCGGTTTCCAGCAGCATACCGATATCGCCGGAACGGAAAAAGCCGTCCGCGCTAATCGCATTGGCGGTTTCATCGGGCCGGTTCCAATAGCCCGCCATCACCTGCGGCCCGCGAATGCAAATCTCGCCCACTTCGCCGATGGCAAGCGTGTTGCCGTCGTCATCACGGATTTCGATTTCTGTGGAAGGAACGGGTAGCCCTGCTGTGCCGGTAAACGCGTCGCCATCGGTGGGGTGGCTGGTGGCCACGGGAGAGGTCTCGGAAAGCCCGTAGCCTTCAGCGACCCAGCAGCCCGTAGCCGTCTCCCACTTGTTTGCTACAGCTTGTTGAACAGCCATGCCGCCGCCGAGCGTCAGCTTGAGGCCGGAAAAATCGAGTCCCTTGAAGCCTTCATTCTCGGCCAGTGCATTGAAGAGTGTGTTGAGGCCCGGAAATACGTTGAAGCGGAAAGGTTTGATCTCTTTGACAAATGACGGAATGTCGCGGGGGTTGGCGATGAGAACATTCAATGCTCCGACTTCCAAACCGTGGAACATATTCACCGTCAGCGCAAAGATGTGATAGAGCGGCAGCGGGCACACCATAATGAGCTGCGTATCAAACAGGCCGTATTTTTTGGCTCCCGGCTGAAACCAGATGTCAATTTGGGCGATGTTGGACAGAAGGTTTGAATGCAGCAGTGTTGCGCCCTTTGAAACACCTGTCGTGCCGCCCGTGTATTGCAGGAAGGCAACGTCATCAAGCCCGACATCGACCGGCTCGAGCTTGTATTCGCTGGAGATAACTTCCTTGAACTTGAAGTGACCCGGCAATGACCAGGCAGGCACCAGTTTCTTGATCTTGCGTACCACGAAATTGACGATGTGGCCCTTGAAGCCAAGGAGATCGCCCATGGACGCAACAACAGTGGAGCGCACTGATGTTCTTGCGATGACCTGCTGCAATGTGGTTGCGAAATTTTCGAGGATAAAGATTGCAACCGCGCCGGAATCATTAAGCTGATGCTCCAGCTCGCGCGGCGTGTAGAGCGGGTTCACATTCACCACAACCATGCCGGCCCGCAAAATACCGGACACCACGGCCGGATACTGCAGGATGTTGGGCAGCATAACGGCGACGCGGTCGCCTTTCTGGAAGCCTTGTGCCTGCAGCCATGCGGCAACGGCGCTCGATTCCCGGTGCAATTCGGAAAAGCGCATGGATTTGCCCATACTGGAATAGGCATCGCGGTCGCCATACCGCTCGCAGCACGTTTCAATAAAATCCTTCAGCGACGTATATTCGAGCGGAGGAATTTCAGCAGGCACGCCTTCCGGGTAAGATTTCAGCCAGACCCTGTTTCCGACGTCTGTGGATGTTATTGTTGTTTCTGCCATGGCCTCCTCCAAAACGCTTGTACTGCCGCCATTCTGCTTCTTCAAATTGCGGTCTGTGATCCGTGCAAAATAGCCAAAATTACGGATTGTTCAAGTTTAAACAATCTGACTCTTCGTCACTGCAGGAATCATGTCCTTACAATCAGATTTTGTGTTGCGGAGCACTGATTTAAAGCAAATTTAGGGGAAAATGCGCCTTCAGGCAATGAGAGCCTCAGGCGCCAGTCAGCAATGCCGTTTTGTTTGCGCAAACCGTTCCGGCGGGTTCGTTGCGAAAGGTAGGGTGCGGTCCTGTCCTTTCGAATAGGAGCCCGCCGGAACGGCTCCTGTCTAGGTGGCCAAACTTGAGCGAAACTAGCCAGCCGAAGATTTTGAAAAAAGCAGGTTTGCATGCATTGCGCCGACCCGTTCCCGGGCCGGCGCTTCTCGATGTCAGTGCTTAGCGGGCCATCTGATAGAGCACAGTGGCGCGGCTGCCAGATGCGCAGTAACCCAGAACCTTGCCTTTTGCATTGGCCATAATGGACTTCATCTGGCTGATATGTTCGGCAGGAAGACCGCCGCCGACAGGCAGATAATAGGCGTCAAGGCCACTTGCCTTTGCCACACTTTCTATTTCTGCGAAGGGTGTCTGGCCGAAGCCTTCACCATCGGGACGAATGCAGATCACGGTCGAGAAACCGTTTCGCACCAGAACTTCGATGTTTTCCGGGCGGATTTGCCCGGCGACAAAATAGTTTTCATCAACTTGGCGAACTGACATACGTGTACCTTTCTTGAGGACCGCCTGAAGGAACCGGCCGATCAGGCCGGGATTTGATTCATTTGTTTGTTCAGAGGCCATTGAGCGGCACCTTCAGGGCAGGGTTGCCCTCCTTGTCTTTCGGCAGCCGACCGGCGCGCATATTCACCTGAAGCGATGGGATGATCAGTTTGGGAACTTGCAGTCCCGCATCCCGTTTCTCGCGCATTTCAACAAATTGATCTTCGCTGATTCCATCTTTCAGGTGGATGTTATGCTGGCGCTCCTCGCTCACGGTTGTTTCCCAGCGCACCTCACGCGTTCCGTCCGAACCGTAGTCGTGGCACATGAAAAGACGTGTTTCATCAGGCAACTGCAGAACCCTTTTTGAAGACTGATAAAGCGTGCGCGCATCACCACCTGGAAAATCAGCCCGGGCTGAACCGCTGTCTGGCATAAACAACGTGTCGCCAACAAAGGCGGCGTCGCCAATGACATGCGTCATGCAGGCGGGCGTATGGCCGGGTGTGTGCATAACATAGGCGGTCAGGCCGCCGATATTGTAGCTGTCACCGTCCTTGAACAGATGGTCGAACTGGGAACCGTCCCGCTGAAATTCGGTGCCTTCATTGAAGAACTTGCCGAATGTGTCCTGAACGATCGTGATATTTTCGCCAATGCCGAGCTTGCCTCCAAGCTTCGCCTGAATGTAGGGCGCCGCAGACAGATGGTCAGCATGGACGTGGGTTTCGATAATCCACTCCAGTTTCCAGCCATTGTCGCTGATTGTCTCGATGATTTTGTCCGCACCATCATAGGTTATGCGCCCGGCTGCATAATCGATATCCATCACGGAATCGATCACGGCGCAGGAGGTGGACTCAGGATCTTTCACGATATAAGAAATCGTATTCGTAGGCTCGTCAAAAAACGACAGAACCTCCGGTTTTGTAGATGTGTCGGGTTGGAACGGCAGGGGCTGTACCATCTCGAAGCCTTTCATTCTTGCCACACCGCAAAGTTCCGGCATAGCCTTAACTGGTCAGAATTACGGCCAATATATATATCAAACACTATGTATTCAATAGGCACCGGAAATTTTCATTTGGGTGCGTTGTAGGCTCCTTGTTTTTCGCCGGAGTCTTGCCTTCGCGCTTAAAGCGTATATCCATTATCTGCAAATATGAGATTCTTTACGGACTGAGGGACGATGGCCGTACTTGTAACGGGGGGTGCCGGATATATCGGCAGCCACACTGTCTGGGCACTGCTGGACGTTGGAGAAAGTGTTGTCGTCGTTGATGACCTTTCCTCGGGGTTTCGCTCTGCTGTGCCCGAGGCTGTGAGTTTCTACGAAGGCGATGTTGGTGATCGCGGACTCATGGCGAAGGCGTTCGCACAAAATGATATTGACGCTGTCATTCATTTTGCTGGTTTTACACTCGTTTCGGAATCGGTGTCTGACCCCCTCTCTTATTATGAAAATAACACGGTCAAATCCCGCTCCTTGATTGCCGCAATGGTCGAGGCGGGTGTTTCAAATATGGTCTTTTCGTCAACGGCCGCCGTTTACGGCACGCCTGAAGGCAGTGACCCTGTTGATGAAAGCTGTCCACTCAATCCACAGTCGCCTTACGGCACGTCCAAATTGATGACTGAATTGATGCTTCGTGATTGTGCTGCCGCCTATCTGGAATTCAACTACACGGCGCTGCGATATTTCAATGTCGCCGGTTGCGATCCGGCGGGGCGGGCAGGGCAGTCCATGAAGAACGCGACGCATCTGATCAAGGTTGCCGTGGAGGCCGCCATGGGCAAGCGCCCGGGCATTTCCGTTTTCGGAACCGACTACCCCACACCTGACGGCACCTGCATCCGGGACTTTATCCACGTCACAGATTTGGCGAATGCGCATGTTCTGGCTATCAAACGCATGCGCAATGGCGCAGGCCCGCTGGTTGCCAATTGCGGCTATGGTCGCGGCTATTCTGTGCTGCAGGTACTGGAAATGGTCGAGAAGTTGAGTGGCCGTAAACTCAATATCGACTATGCCCCCCGCCGTGCGGGCGACATTATTTCATTAATGGCCAAGCCCGACCTGGCCATGCGAGAGCTGTCCTGGGTGCCCGAGCATGACAGCCTGGAAGAGATTATCGAGACATCCCTGGCTTGGGAAAAACGCTTGGCGGATTAGCCGAAAAACGCTTGAAATTGACATGCATCAGGCGCTGAGATCACGAAAAGTTGCAACTCCAGCACGCGAATTGCGTTGATTCACGGTGCGTGAATCGCTAGCAACAGGTCATTAATCGTTAGAAGTCGGCCTATACCCGACTTGGAAATGTTCATATATTTAATTTTTCCAATGGAATGAGCAAATGCGTATGTTTTTGAGATTCCTGAGTGCATTTACATTATCGATCGCGGTTGTTGCCGGTGTTCTTGACACCGTCCAGTCATTTGCATCGTCTCAGGTCGTATTGACCTCGCTGCTGACCGCCTGGTCAGCAATCAACCCGTCTTCGCTTGATGCAATTGAACTGACTGTTCAAGGCGTCGATCCTGCTTTGCGACTTGCGGATGCTTTGGTGTGGACTTTGGCGCAACCGGCTTTTGCTGTTTTTCTGGTTGTTGCTCTGCTATTTTGGATGCTCGGATACAAGAAACCCAAGCCTGCGGGCCGTTTTGCTGCCTGAGATAGGATTTGCGCCATGTTCCTGACAGAGCTTTTCGGAAAGAAGACGGTCATGCCGGACGCTGCTTCGGCGCTGCCGGGGCGTCAAATGCCGATAGACACGGCCGAGCACCACTTTGTGAATGGTCGTCCCTTGAAGGGTCCCTATCCAGAAAACTGTGAAATCGTCTATCTTGGTATGGGCTGTTTTTGGGGGGCGGAACGCCACTTTTGGCAATTGCCAGGCGTTTGGGTGACAGCAGTTGGTTATGCAGGCGGGTTCACGCCAAACCCCACCTATCAGGAGACCGTCACCGGTCTGACAGGCCACACCGAGGTCGTCATGGTCGTCTTCGACCCCTCTGTCCTGTCATTTGCTGATTTGCTCAAATCCTTCTTTGAGGCGCATGATCCAACACAGGGCATGCGGCAAGGCAATGATGTGGGTACGACTTATCGTTCCGCCATCTATGTTGATCGGCAGGATTGGTTGGCAGAAGCAAATGCTGTTGCCGCGAACTTCGAAAACGCTCTCAAACGCGCGGGGCATGATGCACCGGTAACCACCGAAATTGCGCTTACAGGACCGTTTTACTTCGCCGAAGACTATCACCAGCAATATTTGGCCAAAGAGCCGAATGGATATTGTGGTTTAAGGGGCACTGGTGTCACTTGCCCGGCTGGCTAAGACGTGTTTCACTGCCATCCTTTTCAACGGTTTGCTGGCGGTCCCCGAAAATATTTTACCAATTGAGAAATTTTTGGTGAATTTTGTTCCAAGCCATGCAAGGATGCCTTCCGGCTTGGGCCTTGCGAGGGGACCAATGGCTCTTAAATAGCGGCAGCGATCTTGCTTCAAGAGGCTGCCGTGGGAACTGAAAACGAAAAACAGGGCTTTTAAAATGAAGAAAACCATCCTGAGTCTTCTGGCAACTGCCGCCATGTCTGCATCGGCATTTGCCGCAGATGTCGATCCGGCAATCATCTACGATCTGGGCGGCAAGTTCGACAAGTCGTTCAACGAAGCTGCTTATGGTGGCGCAGAAAAGTTCAAGGAAGAAACCGGCATCGGTTATGCCGAGTTCGAAATCTCCAACGATGCGCAGCGTGAGCAGGCGCTTCGTCGTTTTGCCAAGGCTGGCAAAAACCCGATCGTTATGGCTGGCTTTTCCTGGGCTGCCGCTCTGGAAAAAGTCTCCGCTGACTTCCCGGACACCGACTTTGCCATCATCGACATGGTTGTTGACAAGCCAAACGTCCGCTCGGTTGTGTTCAAGGAACAGGAAGGTTCCTACCTCGTTGGCGTAATGGCTGCTATGGCCTCCAAGTCCGGCAAGGTTGGCTTTGTTGGCGGCATGGATATTCCGCTCATCCACAAATTCGCTTGCGGCTACGTTGGTGGTGTGAAGGCGACCAATGGTGATGCAACAGTGTTTGAAGCGATGACCGGCTCTGACCCGTCAGCGTGGAACGACCCGGTCAAGGGTGGCGAAATTGCCAAGTCCCAGATCGACCAGGGCGCTGATGTTGTTTACCACGCTGCTGGCGGCACCGGTGTTGGTGTTCTTCAGGCCGCAGCAGACGCTGGCGCGCTCGGCATCGGCGTTGACTCCAACCAGAACGGCCTGCAGCCGGGCCACGTTCTTACCTCCATGCTCAAGCGCGTTGACGTTGCTGTCTACAATGCCATGAACGATGCCAAGGAAGACAAGTTCACCTATGGCTTCAACGTTCTCGGTCTTGCTGAAGATGGCGTTGGCTACGCGATGGACGACAACAACAAGGACCTCGTTTCCGCTGAAATGCTCGAAGCTGTCGAGAAAGCAAAAGCTGATATCATCGCGGGCAACATTGAAGTTCACGACTACATGTCGGATGAGACCTGCCCCTACTAAGGCATGAATTTGAAAAGCCCGTCGGTTGGTTCCGGCGGGCTTTTTGTCCTGAAAGCCGGGGACGCCGGCGATGGACGGGGAACGAAATTTAGTAATGGGGTGGCTTGGTAATTGGCGGGGCCTCTTGCAGACCTTCTTCAACAGCAAGAAAACGCGTTGTTAGTGTGTCCAGCCTCGTTGTCAGCCGGTCGATGATTTTCCAGTGTTCGGCAATTTGCCCGGAAAGCTCTTCGATTGTCCGCTCCTGAAATGCCAACTGCATTTCAAGCTTTTCAATTCTTTCCTGTTCGCTCGTGCTATCGTCCATTAAGCTTTCTCCGCTTCTGCCGGGTTGCCGGTGGTGGCATTTGCAGATCTGAAATGGGGCATCATGAGCGATATTGCAATTGAGTTGAAAGGCATCGACAAAAGTTTCGGGCCGGTTCATGCCAACAAGAACATCAATCTGAAGGTCCGCAAGGGCTCCATTCACGGCATTATTGGCGAAAATGGCGCGGGCAAATCCACGATGATGTCGATCCTCTACGGGTTCTATCAGGCAGACCGGGGCGAAATCTTTGTCGATGGCAAGAAGATCACTATCCGCGATCCCAATGTGGCAATTGCTGCGGGCATCGGCATGGTGCACCAGCACTTCATGCTGGTTC
>JBNKQT010000006.1:0-3990 GCA_050297115.1 Ensifer sp.
CGTTTTGATGAAAGTCTGCCATTTATATTTTCCTGTTATTTCGTAGTTTTATGCACCTGATGGATTTGCCGCTTGGGGTTTCAGCTCGTCCAGTAAAGCGTTGATCATTTCATTCCAGCCATGCGGCCCCGCCAGGCTTGAGCGGCGGATTTTACCTTCGCGCTCTCCAACCAGCAAAGGCATTGGCTTGTTTGCCGGGTTCGCGATGATAACCCCGTGATCGGCGGCCTCCAGCATGACGATATCATTTGCGCCGTCGCCCAAGGCAATCTTGACAGCTTTTTCGCTGGGTGCGCCGGCGAAGTGTGCGGCGATTTTCGCCATTGCCTCGCCTTTTGAGGTCTTGGGCATGATAGTGGTAAAACGTCCACCGCGAACAGCCATGAAACCGGCTTCGCTCAGCAACTCTTCAAAAAGCGCAAGGTCGGCCTCTGTCCCATCCCAAACACCCGGCTCGGAAAACTGGCGTTCTGCGGCACGCTCGGCCGCGTCTCTGGTGAGGCCGGTACGCTCTTCAATCTCGCCCACGCTCCAGTCTCCAAATCCCTGATAATGCTTACGTAAGCTCGCAGGCATCTTATTCAGCAGACTTCGAATTTCGTTGTAGCAGGGCCTTCCTGAAGTGTCCCCTTCAAGACCCGCAATGCCAGCGCCATTTTCCACGATCATCGGGGTTTCAAGGCTCAGCGCGTCACGCAGCGCACGCATTTCGGTCTCGGTTTTCGAACTTGCGAGTATAAGCGGGATATTCAGCGATTTCAGTCGGTCAAGAGCAGGTTTGGCTGGCGCAAAAGAGTAGGTCTCGTGATCGAGCAGCGTACCGTCCAAATCTGAAAAAACCAGAATCATGAGGATCGTTTTAGCAGAAATTGCTGCGCTGCATATAGGGCGATGGCTGCGGCATTTGAGACATTCAACGACTTTATCGCTCCGGGCATATCAAGCCGGGCAAGCGCTTTGACTGTGTCGCGCGTCTTCTGGCGCAAGCCCTTGCCTTCGCTGCCCATCACAAGCGCAATCCTGCCGCCGCTGAAGGTGCCCTCAATCGGTGCCGGGCCTTCCGAATCAAGACCGATCGTCTCGAAGCCCAGCTGATGCAGTTTTTCAAGCGCTTCTGCCAGATTGGTGATCTGGATATAGGGAATCATTTCAAGTGCGCCGGAGGCGGATTTGGCCAGAACACCCGATTCTGTCGGTGAATGTCTCTGGGTGGTGATAATGGCGCCGACATTGAAGGCAACGGCAGAGCGCATGATTGCACCCACGTTGTGCGGGTCGGTCACCTGATCGAGCACCAGAAGAAGCGGGCTTTCCTGCAACGCTTCCAGACGGCGCACGGGCAGGGCACGGGTTTCGAGCATTACACCCTGGTGGATCGCCTCCGGGCCAACAATTTTCTCAATATCCTGCGGTGAAACGAGTTCCAACGGGCAGGGGGGATTACTCTCATCCACGCCAAGCCGTGCCAAAGCGTTTCGTGTCACGGAAAGCCGAACAAGGTCCCGTTCAGGGTTTTTCAGTGCGGCTTCCACTGTATGGAGCCCATAAAGAAAGACCTGGCCGTCATCGAACTGCGGCGGCTTCCAGCCTTTTGCACGCTCTTTGCGCTTGTCCTTGGATGAAGGGGTCGGGATTTTTCCAGCCTCGCGCTTGGCGTCGCGGTGTGCGCGGCGGAGCGAGGCGTAATGGGCGTTTTTGTCTTGTTTCTTGTCGTTCATGGCAACCTTATATCTGCGCGTCGGGCTGCCGCATAGTCCGTCTGCGACCTTCCAAGGGATAGGCATAAGATTTTTTTGGCAATTTTGTTACACCCCGTGTTGACACATCGGGATGGGGACGTCATATAGCCGCTCCAGATCGCAAGGCAATGTGCATCGCACGCCGGAGCGGTTTGAAATGCCCGCCATTTCGGGGAAAAGGCGGAGGAGTGCGTGAGTGGTTAAAACGGACGGACTGTAAATCCGTTGACTTAGTCTACGTTGGTTCGAATCCAACCTCCTCCACCATCCCGGAAGCGGCACCAAGGGCTTAAGCTTTCAAAAGCCCGCGGGTATAGCTCAATGGTAGAGCAGCAGCCTTCCAAGCTGAATACGCGGGTTCGATTCCCGCTACCCGCTCCATCTTTTATGTCTTCACGCACGTACCGGCCTTACGGCCTGCGCTCCAGACAGGGCGCGGAACGGTCCGCGACGGCCGGTCGGCCTCGCGGCGCTTTGCGTCGAATTCTTTTCCCATGATCCGTCGCGGGACTTCCTAACAGGTGCCTCTGGCACCACGCGCAGCGCCCCATCTGGAGTCAGACCGTAAGGCCGATGCGACCGTGAAGACAAATCAACTTCCAAATAAACACTTGCGTCGCACGCTATAAACTCGTAAACGGCTGCCCAAACCGGGCCGCCCGGTGATCCCACAAACTCGATCTCTAGGGAAAGTGTAATGGCAAAAGGAAAATTTGAGCGCAATAAGCCTCACGTAAACATCGGCACGATTGGTCACGTTGACCATGGCAAGACGTCCTTGACGGCTGCTATCACCAAGTTTTTTGGTGAGTTCAAGGCCTATGACCAAATTGACGGCGCGCCGGAAGAAAAGGCACGTGGTATCACCATTTCGACAGCGCACGTTGAGTATGAGACGGAAGCCCGTCACTACGCACACGTTGACTGCCCCGGCCACGCCGACTACGTGAAGAACATGATCACCGGTGCTGCCCAGATGGACGGCGCGATCCTGGTTTGCTCTGCCGCTGACGGCCCGATGCCGCAGACCCGCGAGCACATCCTTCTTGCTCGCCAGGTTGGCGTTCCTGCGATCGTTGTTTTCTTGAACAAGGTTGACCAGGTTGACGACGAAGAGCTTCTGGAACTCGTTGAAATGGAAGTTCGTGAGCTTCTCGACTCTTACGAATTCCCGGGCGACGAAATTCCGATCGTCAAGGGTTCTGCTTTGGCTGCTCTTGAAGACGGCGACAAGAAGATCGGCGAAGACGCAATCCGCGAACTGATGGCTGCTGTTGACGCTTACATCCCGACCCCTGAGCGTCCGATTGACCAGCCGTTCCTGATGCCGATCGAAGACGTGTTCTCGATCTCCGGTCGTGGTACAGTTGTGACCGGCCGTGTTGAGCGTGGTATCATCAAGGTTGGTGAAGAAATCGAAATCGTTGGTATCAAGCCGACTTCGAAGACCACCTGCACAGGCGTTGAAATGTTCCGCAAGCTGCTCGATCAGGGCCAGGCTGGCGACAACATCGGTGCGCTTCTGCGTGGTGTTGACCGTGACGGTATCGAGCGTGGTCAGATCCTCTGCAAGCCGGGTTCTGTAACCCCGCACACGAAGTTCAAGGCTGAAGCCTACATCCTGACAAAGGAAGAAGGCGGTCGTCATACACCGTTCTTCACGAACTACCGTCCTCAGTTCTACTTCCGTACGACTGACGTGACTGGCATCGTGACCCTTCCTGAAGGCACGGAAATGGTTATGCCTGGCGACAACGTTACCGTTGACGTTGAACTGATCGTTCCGATCGCGATGGAAGAAAAGCTCCGCTTCGCTATCCGCGAAGGTGGCCGCACCGTCGGCGCCGGTATCGTTGCTTCCATTACTGAGTAATCAGTAAGCGAATAAATTACGGGCTCGCGCACGAACGTGCGAGCCCGTTCATAATAACAAAGGTTATCACCGGACGGTCCGGTGAAAGACTTCTAACAAGGACAAGTCGAATGAACGGCCAGAATATCCGCATCCGCCTCAAGGCGTTTGATCATCGGATCCTCGATGCCTCCACGCGCGAAATCGTCTCGACGGCAAAGCGCACGGGTGCGAGCGTACGCGGTCCGGTTCCTCTTCCGACACGGATTGAGAAATTTACGGTCAACCGCTCACCCCACATTGACAAGAAGAGCCGCGAGCAGTTCGAGATGCGCACACATAAGCGTCTTCTCGACATCGTAGATCCCACACCACAGACAGTTGACGCGCTGATGAAGC
>JBNKQT010000007.1:0-3466 GCA_050297115.1 Ensifer sp.
GTTCTGGTGGTTGGCTTTATGGCTGAAGCCGGTGCAGTTGTTCTTGCAGGTATCGAACTTGATGCACCTGACGGAGCCAGACTCTGCTGACTTGGCTCGGTTGAAGGCGAATACACCATTCTTATCATATTTGCGTCTGTGTTTGGCCGTAATCCAGGGCAATGATTGATAAGCAGTTTTTCAAGTGAATTGCCGGGAAGCACAATGCCACTAACTCTGCTCAAAGAGCGTTTTCGCGTGAGTTGCTTGCCTCGTGCTGCAGATGTGGCGCGGGACTGGCGCGCAAGTCATGTTATTTCGTTGCTTGATCCGGAACTGCCAGATCACCTGTTGCCCGAGATTTCGTGCAGTGAGCACGTTATTGCCCGGTTGAGGGATCAGGAGAATTCCGAAGACACGTCACATTTTCCCGGTATCGTCACGAGCCTGTTTGAAACGGTACGTCCGGTTGCGGAGGATCGCAGTGCCCGGGTGCTGGTTCATTGCCATATGGGAGTAAGCCGCTCGACCGCCTTTGCCTATGCGATGATTGCTTATCGGGCGGGCTTTGGAAATGAGGCCAGTGCATTTCAGGCGTTTTTGGATGTCGTAAACAAGCCGTGGCCGAACCGGCGTATCGTTGAGATTATGGATCGTCATCTGGGTTGCGAAGGACGGCTTCTGGAGCCGCTCGATCAGTTGCGTGATCATTATCCGCAGAGGCTGGCTGCTTATCGTCGCCTGAATAGGCGGCGCGGACTGCCCGAAGGGACGGCGGTGTATCGGCGATGACTATGCCGGGATGCGGACGGTAACGCGCAGACCGCCAAAGGGGCTTTCGCCAAGGGCAACACTGCCGCCATGGCTGCGCACGATATCGCGCACGATAGCAAGGCCCAGGCCGGTGCCGGTTGAATTGAGATTGCGCGCTTCATCAAGCCTGTAGAAGGGTTTGAAAACCTCCTCACGTTTTTCTTCGGCGATGCCAGGCCCGTCATCGTCAAAAATCATGGTCAACCATTTTGCGCTGTGACGAGCGCTCACCTCAAGCTTATTGGCATGGCGCCACGCGTTGGAAGTGATATTGGCAATGAGGCGGTTGAAGGCATTGGGGCGAACCTTGAGCTCATCTTCGCCTTCATAGCTACCGCTGAAGCCTTTGCCCTGAAGTGCTGCCTCCGTTTCCATGCTTTGAAACAGCTCTTTCAGGCTTACTTCGCCGTAATCTTCTTCGCTTTCCCCGCGCGCGAAGTCGAGATAGCCCTGCAGCATCATCTGCATATCTTCGACATCTTTGTTTAGCGCCTGTATCTCAGGGTTGTCGCCAGCAAGCGCCAGCTGCAGCTTGAAACGGGTGAGAATAGTGCGCAGGTCATGGCTGACGCCACTGAGCATGGCGGTGCGCTGTTCAATCTGGCGTTCGATGCGCTCGCGCATCAAAATGAAGGCGAGACTTGCTTTTCGAATTTCATCCGCACCGCGCGGGGCGAAACCTTCTGGCGTTTTTTGCCCCTTGCCGAAGCTTTCGGCTGCACGGGCCAGAGCCAGAATTGGCCTGATCTGGTTGCGCAGGAAAAGGATAGCGATGATGATTAAGACCAGTGATGTGCCCGCCATCCAGCCGAGAAAAATGTCACTGTTGGAGGCATAGGCGGCGTTGCGCGGGGCGAATACGCGCAACACCTTGTCGTTCAGCAAGATGCGGATTTCGACCAGTTGCGAGTTACCGACAGTATCAATCCAGAAGGGGCGCTGGATCTGGGTGGCTATTTCCTGGCTCAGCGTTTGGTCCAGCAGCGAGAAAAATGGCTTCGGACCCGGTGCTGGCAGTTTGTCGTCCGGCTCGATGGATATGTTCAGGTCAAGCTGGTCGCGGGCGATGCCGATGATTGTCGCGTAGTTCTCATCCTGCGGATAGGTGTTCACGATCTCGATTATTGCGGCGATGTCGCGTGTAACCGCTTCGGATAGGCGTTGTGTAACGAGCTGCCAATGGCGCTCCATAAAAACGTAGGCAACAACAGCCTGCAGGATTACCATGGGCAAGATGATGATCAGCAGAGTTCGCCCGTAGAGCCCGGTTGGAAGCCTCCGGCGCATCCAGCGGATGATGTTTTTCAGGCGCGAGGGGGATGGTTTGTCCTGATCGCCGCGTATGGTGTCGAATACGGTCATTCGGTGATGTTTTCCGTTTCCTCAGATACCCTGCGCTTCACTCTATACTGAGCTTGTAGCCGATGCCACGCACTGTTTGCAGCCAGACGGGATTTGCGGGGTCTTCCTCGATCTTGCGGCGTAGTCGATTGATTTGCACATCAATCGAGCGTTCACCGGCCTCACTGTCGCTTAGTTCGTGGCGGGGAACGGTTTCGCCGGTATGTTCTGCGAAGACCAGCATAATCTCCTGTTCGCGTTCGGTTAGCCGTACAATCTCACTGCCGCGCTTCAATTCACGGCGGGCCAGTGAGAATGTGAAGGGGCCGAACATGATCTGCTCGATTTTCATGGGTTGGTCAGCCGCCGAACGCCGCAGGATGTTGTTGACGCGCAGCACCAGTTCGCGTGGCTCAAAGGGTTTGCCGAGATAGTCGTCTGCTCCGGCCTCCAGGCCGGAAATACGGGCTTCGGCCTCAGTGAGCGCGGTTAGCAAGATCACAGGGACATCGCGGATTTCTTTCAAGGAACGGGTCAACGAGAGACCGCTTTCACCGGGCATCATCACATCAGCAATGATAAGGTCGAATTCGAGACCTTCCAGTTTACGCCGTGCTTCCGCTCCGTTCTGGGCGGCAGTGATCCTGAAGCCCTGTTCCTGGAGATAGCGGTTCAGGAGTTCAAGAATGCGCACATCATCATCGACAACGAGAAGGTGAGGGGCATCATCTGGCAGGGGCTGTTTGGCAGACATATTCAGGCCTCGTCATCCGCGTTGCACATTTGGCTCAGGAAACGCACCACGGCTCTGCGATCATTGGCTGATGCGCCATTGAGGGCGCGTTCGATACGCTCGGACTGCGGCTTGGCCAGCGCCAAGGCCAGTTCGCGACCGTTCTTGGTGGGGTACAGTCGGCGCTGGCGGCGGTCCAATGGGCCCACAACCTGGCAGATATAACCGGAATCAATCAGTGTTTTCAGAACGCGCGAGAGGCTTTGCTTGGTGATCTTCAACGTTTCCAGAAGGTCTGCAACTGTCATTCCCGGCTGGCGGTTGACGAAGTGAATCACCCGGTGGTGAGCGCGCCCCATGCCGCTCTTTTCCAAAGCTGTGTCGGCATCGGAGGTGAAGTCACGATAGGCGAAGAACAAAAGCTCGATGATTTCCAGGTCGATGCCGTCTTCCAGCGTCAAAGGTTGCGCCAGCGGTTCAATCTGGTCCTGTTTGCCTGCCACTTTGGCATTCCCCTGAAATTGTCCGCCCGATGAAGCGGTTTTGTCTGATTTCATTGGACGTTAGCGGGGGAGAACTTCAATCGCAAGCGGGAAGCCA
>JBNKQT010000008.1:0-4196 GCA_050297115.1 Ensifer sp.
ACACCGGCAGCCTGCGGTGCCTTGGTACCGCGTGTCACCGTCCATGCACGTGTTTCCTTCGGGCCCACGGTGAAATAGGTGATCAGGTCAAGCAGCTTGTAGCCAGCGCGGATCAACCGGTCGAGGCCAGCTTCTTCCAGACCGAGCGCTTCGAGGAACTCCGCTGCCTCTTCATCGGGAAGCTGGGAGACTTCCGCTTCGATTGCTGCTGAAATTACCACGGTTTCCGCACCTTGCTCTGCAGCCATCCTGGCTACAGCCGCAGATTTCTCGTTCCCTTCGGCCGCATCAGCCTCAGCAACATTGCAGACATAGAGAACCGGCTTGGATGTGAGCAGGTTGAGCGCACGGAGAATGCGCAGGTCTTCGGCCGCGATGTCCTTCAGCAGGTGGCGAACGGGTTTGCCTTCCTGCAGCAGTTTCAGCGAGGCTTCCATCATGGGCAAAACCAGAATGGCTTCCTTGTCCTTGCCGGTGGCACGCTTGCGGGTTTGTTCAACGCGGCGCTCAAGGCTTTCAAGGTCAGCCAGCATCAATTCGGTTTCGATGGTTTCGGCGTCAGCCACCGGATCAATCTTGCCCTCAACGTGGGTAATGTCGTCGTCTTCAAAGCAACGCAGCACATGCACGATGGCGTCGACTTCGCGGATGTTGGCGAGAAACTGGTTGCCGAGACCCTCGCCCTTGGAGGCACCACGAACGAGGCCAGCAATATCCACGAAGGAAATGCGTGTGGGGATGATCTCCTTGGAACCAGCCGCTTCAGCCAGCGTCTTCATGCGGGCGTCAGGCACCGCCACTTCGCCCGTATTGGGTTCGATGGTGCAAAAGGGGTAGTTTGCTGCCTGCGCCGCTGCGGTGCGGGTGAGAGCATTGAAGAGGGTGGACTTGCCAACATTGGGAAGTCCGACGATGCCACATTTGAAGCCCATGGTCTTTTAAAAGCCTGCTGTTTCCTGAATTTGTCCGGGTGGCTATGCGGCAAGAGATGGCCCGAGGTCAAGGGGTAGCGTCGTGAAAGCGTTTGTTCTCCTGCTTTCACGCTGTTTTCAGGCCGGGTGCAGGATGTATCGGGAGGGGGCGCTCGATTTTGATGACAGAATGTTTTGCGATGCAGCGAGGTGATCTGTATAATGCTTCAAATCAGATTTTTTGGAACTCTATTGCCAGTGCACGCAAACGGCCACGATGGGAGCGTTGTTATGAGCAAGCCGGACATCGTCGTTACACCCAATACGAAAACCTGGCCCAAGGTAGAGAAGCCAAAGCTCTACAAGGTTATTCTCGTCAATGATGATTATACGCCGCGCGAATTTGTGGTCTTAATTCTCAACTATGTTTTCCGCATGGGGGAGGATGCTGCCAACAACGTGATGATAACGGCCCACATGAAGGGCTCTTGCGTGGTGGCCGTTTACACGCGCGATATTGCTGAGACGAAGGCGACCGAGGCGATTGATATGGCCAAGGAAAACGGTTTTCCGCTGATGTTTCAGACTGAGCCCGAAGAATAAGCGGCCCTAGCCTTTGCCAAACATCTTTTTCAGCATTTCAGCCATTGGACCTGTTTCGGGTATGTTTGGCTTGCCCTTGCGCGCCTGGTGAATGTGCGATTTCGGTTTTGGCGCAGGTTTGGCGTCAGATTTTTTTTTAGCCGGGACGGGGGCGCTGTTGCCTGAGAGCTTGTTCATGAATTTTGAACCGTCGCCCTCAAGTAGCAAATCGACGTTCAAGCCGATGTCATCGAGGAGGGGATCAAGCCAGCTTTGGTCGGCCTTGGCGAAATCGCCGAGTACGTGATTATGCACCAGTTCCTTTGAGCCGGGGTGGCCAATGCCAAGGCGCAGCCGTTTGTAGTCTTTTCCGCAATGGGCATCGAGCGATTTCAGGCCATTATGCCCGCCATTGCCGCCACCCACCTTGATGCGCACTTTGCCGGCGGGCAAATCCAGCTCGTCGTGGATGGCAATAATATCGGCGGGGGAAAGTTTGTAGAAGCGCATGGCCTGACCGACGGCTTCGCCGGAGAGGTTCATGAAGGTATCTGGCTTCATGAGAAGCACTTTTTCACCACCTACGTCACCTTCGGAAACCTCGGCTTTGAACTTCTTCGACCAAGGTGAAAACTGGCCTTTGCGGTAGATCGCATCTACCGCCATAAAACCGATATTGTGGCGGTTTCCCGCATATTTTGAACCCGGGTTGCCGAGGCCAGCTATGATTTTCATTTCAAATTGCCGAAGAGTAGGATGTTGCGTCCTGAAAAGGCGCAAAAAGGGCGGCTGTGTCAAGCCGCTCCTATCAGGGCGTGTTGGATTGGAAGCCGTATTTCTTCAAAATCCGTTCTTTGGTGCCATCCACAGCCATTTCATCAAGGCTTTGCTGCATTTTTGCAATTTGCTCGTCTGGCATGCCCAAATTGCAGGCAAGGCTATTGATGACAGAGACTAGAACCAGGAGCGGCTCGATTTCCATGCCTGCTGCCTGTTTTTCATAGAGGGTGGCGTCCGCCATGGGCATCAAGTCGATGCGCCCGTGCAACAATTTGTTCAGAGTGAGGTCGACCTCGGACGTGATGTCCAGCCGATCAAACCCCTTGTCTTTGAGGATTTTGACTGTGTAGTCTCCCCGCTGAGTGCCCACGATGTAGTGCCGTGCCTCTTCGATCGAATTGGCCTCAACATTGCTTCCTTTCAATTTCGTCAGGAAATTGCGGCTGGTCACCAGAGGCTCAACCCACTTGAAGCGGTCATTTCGTTCTTCGGTATGAACGGTCAGGAAAACGCAATAGTCTTCCCTGGTTTCCGCAAGAGAGAGGGCTCGCGCCCAAGGCTGCAGCTCCATATCGTAGTCAATGTTCGAACGTTGCATCACTTCGTGCATCAATTCGACACTGAGGCCCTTTAGCTCGCCGTTTTCTTCATAGTTATAGGGTGCGTATTGCTCTGTAACGAGGTGAATCTTGTCTTCCGCACTGGCCGGAGTGTGAAGAGAAACGGCCAGTATGGAGCCGGACAACACGGCCAGTCCTTTGATGCTTCTTTTCAAAAACTTGATAATCATTCGTTAGTCAGTCCATATTTTTCAAGGATTTTGCTTTGGGTGCCATCGCTTATCAGGCCGTTGAGGCTTGTCTGCATCTTCTCAATCAACGGGTCTGGCACTTTCTTGCCGCACGCTATCGAGTTGACTTGCTCAGAAACAATGTAGGCGATTTCGATGTTGGCACCCTTGGCGCGCTGTTCGCGAAAGTAGCCGTCATAGGCGATCATCAGGTCGATACGACCGGCCAGAAGCTTTTTCAAAGTCATCTCAAAATTGGCGGCAACATCGATTTTGGGAAAGCCCGCATTGGTCAAAATGCCGTAGGTGACATCGGAGCGCTGTGTGCCAACGGTATATTGCCAGGCTTCCTCGATGGTTTCCGGACGAATGTTGGAGCCCTCCCGAGCAATCAGCACAGACCTGGAAACCACAAGCGGTTCAATCCATTTGAATTTGGGATTACGTTCTTCGGTATGTGCTGTGCTGAAGAGGCAAATATCCTGCTTGTTGAGTGTTAGTGCGTAGCCCCGGGCCCAGGGCATCAACTCCATTGAGTATTCGATTTGAGCCCGCTCCATCAGCAATTTGACTTGCTCTGTGGATGCGCCGACGATTTTACCATCCTGAAGATAGTTCATTGGCGCATAGTCTTCGGTGAGCAGACGGAGGAAGGGTTCGGCCTCTGCGGATGTCGCCCAACAAAGGGAAAGCGCGATAAATGCAGATATTGATCTAGGCGGTGGTCTCGAAATATGCATTTGCTGTCCAGTCATATGATATCCGCCAGCGATCTGTCGCGGACGGGGCGGGTGAAACTGCTAGCGGCAAAGTCGGCGGAGAAGGACTGCGAAATCTTCATTTTTGCCATCTCCTTATCATGTAGCCGCATCAACTTGAGGCGATCTGGCGCTGAATGCCACCACCATAAGCGTTTTCGAAGGCTTCAATGCTCATGGGCTTGGCGAAGTGGTAGCCTTGGCCATAGTCGACGCCGAGCTCTTTCAGCATCAAGGCAACTTCTTCGTTTTCGATGCCCTCGGCAACTACATCGCAGTTCATCTGGTGGGCGATCGTGGTGATACCTTTGATCAAAAGGTAGGGTTTATCCTGCTTTTGCGCACTTTCTGGCGTCAGTGCCCGAACAAAGGACA
>JBNKQT010000009.1:0-2989 GCA_050297115.1 Ensifer sp.
CAGCACCTTCTGCTTCCATGGTCATGATGCCACGCGGTCGTGACGGGTCGATGGCCTCGGTGAGATTGTCGCCGCCGGGGAAAAACGATGCAGTGTGACCGTCATTGCCCATGCCAAGGATAACAACATCAAAGGGGGAACAGAGGTTCGCCGTTGCTGTTGTCGCGAGTTTCGCGGCAGCTTCCGCATCAGCCGCATCCTGATAGAGCGGGATGAAACTAGCCGCCGCTGCCGGCCCCTGCAAAAGGTTTTCGGCCACCAAAAGGTGGTTGGAGCGCGGGTTGTCAGCTGGCACAAACCGTTCATCTACCAGCGTGATATTCACATTGGCCCAATCAATGTCCTTACCTGACAGCGCCTTGAAAAAAGCTTTTGGCGTGGAACCTCCAGAGACCGCGATGCTGGCCGAGCCCCGCGTGTCAATCGCGTCTGCCAGAGTGGAGGCAACCCGCGAGGCCAAAGCCTCGGCAAGTGCTGCGCCATCATCGAAGTTCACACGCACTACAGCCATGATCCTAATCTCCTTCGTGCCAGGTGCGGCCGTCGCGCTCAATCAGGGCGATGGCCTGGCTTGGACCCCAGGTGCCCGCCGTGTAGCTCTGGCAAGCCTGCCCGGTTTCGTCCCATGCTTTCAGAATTGGATCGACCCACTGCCATGCGGCTTCAACCTCGTCGCGGCGCATGAACAGCGTCTGGTTGTTCCGGATCACGTCCAGAAGCAGGCGTTCATAGGCATCCGGGTGGCGTTCTTCAAAGGAGTCCTCAAAGCTCATATCGAGCGGCATGTTGCGCAGGCGCATTCCGCCGGGGCCGGGATCTTTGATCATCAGCCACTGCTTGACACCCTCATCCGGTTGCAGACGGATCACCAGCTGGTTGGCAGTGATGCGGCCCGCCGTGTCATCAAAAATCGAATGCGGGATGGGTTTGAAGGAAATAACAATTTCCGACATGCGCGCAGCAAGGCGTTTGCCAGTGCGGATGTAGAAGGGAACACCGGCCCAGCGCCAGTTTCCAAGCTCGGCTTTCAAAGCCACGAAGGTCTCGGTGTTGGATTCACCACCCTCAAGCTCTTCCAGATAGCCTTTCACTGCACCGGTGGAAGACGCGCCAGCCTTATACTGGCCGCGCACGGTCACCTTCTCAACATTGCTTTCAGTCACGGGTTTCAGCGAGCGCAGCACTTTCAGCTTTTCATCGCGTACCGCTTCCGGGTCCATGGATGATGGTGGTTCCATGGCAACAAGGCACAAGAGCTGCAAAATGTGGTTCTGCACCATGTCGCGCAACGCGCCAGCCTTGTCATAATAGCCCGCACGGCTTTCCAGACCCACGGATTCTGCCACCGTGATCTGCACGTGGTCGATATGGGCGGAATTCCACAGCGGCTCATAAAGCGCATTGGCAAAGCGCAGCGCCATCAGGTTCTGCACTGTTTCCTTGCCGAGATAATGGTCGATGCGGAAAATTTGTTCTTCCTTGAACACTTTGCCGATCGTGTCGTTGAGGTCTTCCGCCGAAGCAAGGTCACGCCCAATTGGTTTTTCAACCACAATACGGGTCTGCTTGGTAATCAGCTTGTGATCGCGGATTTGCTCCGAAATGCTGCCAAAAATGGAAGGCGAGACGGCCAGATAGAAGGCGCGGACTCGATCTTTGCCCTCGTCCAAAAGCGCTTTCAGCTTGTCCCAGCCTTTGTCCGATGTGGCATCGACAGAAACATAGTGCAGGCGGGAGCAAAACTTCTCAACCTGTTCTTTGTCAAAGTCGGCGGGCTTCAAAAACTGCTTCAGCGCCTCGGTCGCAAATTTGCGATAGGCCGCATCTGTCATAGGCGACCGGGATGCGCCGATGATGCGGGTGGGGTCGGAAAACTGCCCGGCGCACTGGCGGTGATAAAGGGCGGGCAGAAGCTTGCGCTCGGCAAGGTCACCGGTGCCACCGAACACAACATAGTCGAATGGCTCAACGGGAATGATCTGGCTGCTCATAAAAGCGATCTTTCTATCAGTCTTGGGAGATTTTCTTTTAATCTAATCGATTTAAAAAAGCTAGGGATGCGCGAAAAAATGTCAAAAAGGCACAAGTGTCTGTTTTTACATTCTTTCACTGCGCATCCCTGTGAAACCTCACATGACGACGTGTAGGATAGCCTTTCTCAAACATTCATCAGCAGGAATTCACGCTCCCAGGGGCTGATCACCTGCATGAAGGTTTCAAACTCGCCGCGTTTGACCCCGGCATAGAGATTGATGAACTCAGAGCCGAAAACGTGATGCAGCGCGGTCTCACTTTCCAGAAGCGAAACGGCTTCCAGAAGGCCACGCGGCAATTCAATGTCGCCCTCATTGGCCGTGTCTTCGGTCGGGTCAGTCGGTGAGATCTGGTTGACCATGCCGAGATAACCGCAGGCGAGTGATGCTGCCAGCGACAGGTAAGGGTTTGTGTCGGAACCGGGCAGGCGGTTTTCAACACGGCGGCCTCTGGCGTCCGACACCGGAATACGGAACGCCGTGGTGCGGTTGTCATAACCCCAGGCCGTATTCACCGGACAGGACATGTCCGGCGCCATACGGCGATAGGAATTCACGTAAGGTGCCATCATCACCAGCGTGCGCGGGATGAAATATTGCATGCCGCCGATAAAGTGGAAGAAGGCGGGCGATGCCTCGCCGTCCGGTTTGGAGAAGATATTCTCACCGGTTTTGACATCCACAATCGATTGGTGAATGTGCATGGCCGAACCCGGCTGGCCCTGCATGGGTTTGGCCATGAAGGTTGCGTGAATGTCGTTCTTCATGGCGGCTTCGCGCAAGGTGCGCTTGAACATGAAGACCTGATCGGCCAGCTCAATCGGGTCGCCGTGACGAAGGTTGATTTCCAGCTGCGCCGGGCCTTCCTCATGGATCAGCGTATCAATTTCCAAACCCTGCTGTTCAGAGAAGTGATAGATGTCGTCAATCAGATCGTCGAACTCGTTAATGCCCGC
>JBNKQT010000010.1:0-3690 GCA_050297115.1 Ensifer sp.
CAAACGAAATCAGTGGCGGACAACCTTCACGCGTTTGTCCGGTCGATTTGGTACACTTGGCGCACCAGACGATGGGTGACCGGGGCCTGGAGCTTGAAATCCTGCAGACATTTGCGCGTCATGCCCGTGAGGCGATCAACGAATTTGGTCGGGGTGATAGCATTGCGATTACAAAAGCAGCCCACCGGTTGAAAGGTGCAGCACAGGCTGTTGGTGCATTTCAGGTCAGTGATGTTGCCAAGGAAATCGAGGCGGGTTCTACCGATGCCGCACATATTGCAAAAGCCGGGGCGGCAGTTCTGGAGGTCGAAAACTTCATTTTGAAGATTTGCCGTTGATTTAGCGGTAATTGGCTTCCAATTGGTGGCCGAGATATTATATGGCGGGAAGTGCTTTTGAATAAGCGCTTCCCGCTTCGTTTTTGATATCAGGATGCCGAATGACAAAACTGACCTATATTGCAATGGACGGAACACGTTTTGAGGTTGATGCCAAGGACGGCACGACCGTTATGGAAAACGCGATCAGGAATTCTGTTCCCGGTATTGAGGCCGAATGCGGTGGTGCGTGTTCTTGTGCTACCTGCCATGTCTATGTGGATGAGGCGTGGGTAGATGTCGTTGGCGGCCCGCATACAATGGAAGAGGATATGCTGGATTTCGCCTATGACCTGCGGCCAACATCCAGACTTTCCTGCCAGATCAAGGTTTCGCCGGAACTGGATGGGTTGGTTGTGCATCTGCCTGAGCGGCAGGGGTAAAGGTCTCGCGGAGTATTACGCAAAAAGGTGCCCCGCTCTTTATGTTCCAAGAGCGAGGCTAGGCGGGCGCGCAAGTCGAGCGAGGGAGGGACGCCCGATCCAATAGCTGCGCGCCGGGAGAACAACGCAAACTCAACTCAACCATGTAAGAAACTGCTTTCGAATATATAGATATTACACAGTTTTGAGCTCGGCTATTGCCATTTATACTAGCCTAATGCTGGGGAACATGTTCAGCCCCGGGCAAGTTTTGCACAAGTTTTGATTGTCGAGGCTTACCAAATGAACGTTATTCACTAATATTAGCATCGGCTTCGGCTTCTCGAAATGCCGCCAGCATCTTTTTGCCGATTGGCAATTTGATTCGAGTTGGCTGGTGCTGGAGGCTTGGTCCTAATCTTGCCGGGTCCGTTGAATTTTGTGGGCGCATGATGCATAGGCAGGGCGGCTGGCAAGAAAAACGCCGAAACCCGGCAACGATCTGGAATAAACATGCCCTCGGATATGCAAATGCAACTGTTCAAGCCTTTTCGTTGGGCACTGGCCCACGGTCGACACCTGGAGATTGGTGCTCGCGGCCAAATCATGGCGATTGTCAATGTGACGCCGGACTCCTTTTCCGATGGCGGGCTTTATGACACCCGAGAGGCCGCGATTGCACATGCGCTGAACTGCATGGAAGCTGGTGCGGCGATTGTGGATATTGGTGGGGAATCCACACGTCCGGGTGCTGCAGAAGTAACTGCGGGGGAAGAACAGGAGCGCGTGGTGCCGGTGATTGAAGCGCTGGCACAGCGCAGCGATGTCTTGATTTCGATCGATACCTACCGGGCCTCAACGGCCAAGGCGGCAGTCGAGGCCGGTGCACATATCATCAATGATGTGCACGGTTTTCAGCGCGAACCCGAAATTGCTGATGTTGCCGCTGAGACGGGGGCCGGCGTCTGCATCATGCATACGGGCCGTGGCCGCGAGAAGCTGGACGATGTGATTGAGGACCAGAAGGCCTTTTTTGCCAGGTCACTTGAGATAGCCTCCAAGGCTGGCGTCGCATCTGAAAAGATTGTTCTGGACCCCGGTTTTGGCTTTGCAAAGGAAACGGTCGAGATCAATATGGAGTTGATGGCGCGGATTGGCGAACTGATGACGCTTGGCTTCCCGCTTCTGATCGGCACATCGCGCAAACGGTTTCTGGGAAGTTTGTCTGGCCACGATACGGCGGCGGAGCGGGACGCAGCAACAGCTGCGACCACTGTGCTGACGCGTATGGCGGGCGGGGCCATTTTCCGGGTCCACGACGTAACAATGAACCGCGATGCGCTCGCAATTGCCGATGCCATGATTGAGGCTCGCAAATCACTTGGGGGAAAACAGGCATGACGCGCTATAAAATCACGATGAAAAACTGCGCATTCTTCGCGCGGCACGGTGTTTTCGAAGAAGAGGCTTTCCTCGGGCAGCGCTTCTTCGTGGATGCAGTCTTTGATGTTGAACCGAACCATGCTCTGGATGAGGACAAACTTGAGGGAACCGTGGACTATGGTGCGGTTTTCCAGACGATTGAGAAGATTATTACCGGAAAGCGGCGCTTCCTGATCGAGGCTTTGGCGGAAGATGTTGCCAAGGCTGTATGCTCCGAATTCCCGCAGATTTTGCGTGCCAACATTACTGTGCGCAAACCCAATGCGCCGGTTCCCGGTGTTCTGGACTATGTCGAGGTTACGCTCGACTATGTCCCTTGAGCGGAGCCGCACGCTGTGAGAGCAAATATCGGTCTTGGCGGCAATATCGGCGACCCGCCAGCAAATATGGCTGCAGCCTTGCGCCAGCTGGAGGCGCATCCCGATTGCGCGGTTATCAATGTTTCGCGTTTGTTGAAGACACCGCCTTGGGGCAAGACGGATCAGGAATGGTTCTTCAATGCTGCAGCGGAAATTGAGACCTCGCTGGAGCCAGAAGCGCTGCTGGATCTGTGTCTGCAGATCGAGCAGGGGATGAACCGGGTTCGTGTTGAGCGCTGGGGGCCGCGCACGATTGATCTGGATGTGCTGACCTATGGAGACGCGCATATTGCCACGGAGCGGCTTAAAGTACCGCATCCGCATATGCATGAACGCGCCTTTGTGCTGATGCCCCTTTGCGACTATGCGCCGGAACTGCAGCTGGCTGGACGGCGTGCCATGGAATGGCTGAACGAACTTGATGTTAGCGGGATTGAAGCGGTCGGTGAAAGCCGGGACTGGTGGAAACAGGTCTGATCAGCGCGATTCAGCAAGATTTTCCAGGTCGCGGTTTAATGTCAGGCCGATGACCGGAACATATTTCTCTTCGACTTTGATGGCGATTGTGACGTTGAGAACGTCCGGTGCCTTCATATTGGCAATCATGGCGCCGGTAAGGTCTTTCCGGTTGAGACCAACAACGACTTTGTTGCCGGTAACATTGCCGGAAACGATGTCGAGGCCCTTGCCCTTGGCACCATCAAGGAAGACGCCCTTGTAACTGTTGCCCGCACGCGAAATAAGCGCTTTCATAGGCTGGCTAAAGATGCCGACACGGCATTTGCCTTCAAGTGAAAGGCCGGTTTTGCCTTTGGGATTTGGGTCACCGACGAGGTCACAATTGAACTTTGTGCCCTTGTATTTGCCCGCAACGATTTCACCAGGGCCTTTCCAATTGCCCGCTGCCTTGGAAAAAAATGCCTTGTCGCCTGCGACCGCAACAGAGGACGAAGCAAGAACCGCCATGGAAATGGCAGCAAAAGCAGTGGTGAATTTCGAAATGCGCGACACTGTGGCAACCCTTGAAACGGCAACTGAAACTGCCGGAAAAGATGAATGATATTGGTTAATCCTTTGTTGCCAGTCAAGCTGGCAGGATTTGGCGAAGCGACTGAAAATGCAGGGCTAGGGGCCTAAAAGGTCTGCTTA
>JBNKQT010000011.1:0-4373 GCA_050297115.1 Ensifer sp.
AAAGCAGGATGCGATCAAAGCAAGCGCTGCCATTACGACCCAAATCATGTGCGGTTCTCCTCGTTGGATGACATGAGAATGCGCTCCACTTCGGCTTCTTCGGCATCGCTAAGATCCGATTTGCGTTCCTTGCCGCGGGAACGTAGCAGGACGATTCCGCCAATACCCATTGCCAGAAGAACCAATATTGGTGGCGCGAACCAGAGTGCGTAGGTTTCAGGTTTGAAGGGGGGCTTGAGGAGAACAAAATCACCGTATCGGGCCTGGATAAACGCAATTGCTTCGTCGTTTGTATCGCCTGTGACCAAGCGTCCTCGGAGAAGAAGCCGAAGGTCGCGAGCCACTCCAGCGTTTGAACTGTCGATATCCTGATTTTGGCAGACGACACACCGGAGCTGTTTCGACACCTCCCGCGCGCGCAGTTCCAGAGTTGGGTCAGAAAGGATTTCGTCAGGCTCA
Organism: Ensifer sp.; assembly: GCA_050297115.1. Classification (GTDB taxonomy): domain Bacteria; phylum Pseudomonadota; class Alphaproteobacteria; order Rhizobiales; family Rhizobiaceae; genus Ensifer_A. Next base: position 460 of record JBNKQT010000011.1, read on the forward strand.
ACGGCCGACGCAGACACCGGTATCAACAGGGCCAGAGCAAGAAGAAACTGTCGCATCTTAGCTTTCCTCTTTGAGCAGACCGGCCTGGACAAGTGCTTGCCTGAATTTTGTCACCGCCTCTTCGCCGACAATTGGGCCGACGTAGCGGTATAGTACGGTACCGTCACCACTTACGATGAACGTTTCGGGGACTCCTGAGATACCCCATTCGATCCCCGCACGGCCCGACAGGTCGGAGCCGACGCGCTCATAAGGATTTCCAAGGTCACCGAGCCATTTTACCGCGTCTTTGGGCTGGTCCTTGTAGTTTATCCCAAACAGCCGCACGCCATCGCGCTTGACCAGAGAGGTCAGAACCGCATGTTCTGCGCGACAGGGAACACACCAAGATGCGAAAACATTGACGACAACTGGCGTTGAGTTGTCGGTCAAGTCGTCGTGAGATAATCCCGGCACTTCGAGGTCCGGTACCGGTTGAAGTGCGAATGCAGGCGCGGGTTGGGAAATCAATACCGAAGGTATCTCATTGGGATCCCTGTTAGGGTTCAGCCCCCAAAGGAAAAATGCACCGATAATCGCGGCCAATACCAGAGGTACACTTGCCAAGAATCTGTTCATTGCTCACTCCGCAGCGGTAGGTGGTGTCAATTGCGTTTTCGAGCGTTGAGGGGCCCCCACCCGGAAGCGACGATCAGACAGGGAAAGGCTCCCGCCCGTGACGAGCATGGAAGCCCCAAGCCAAATCAGCCCGACGAACGGTTCGTAAAGGATGCGCAAAGTCCACGCCCCATCCTTTTCTGCTTCCTTCGAGGAGGGTTCTCTAATTGAAGCATAAAGATCGCCCGCGGGTGTTGAACGTATTGCAGATTCCGTTGTTGTGCTCCGCGCAACGGGATAGCTACGCCTTTCTGGTCGAAGGATCGTTACCGGGGAACCGTTCCTTTCGACGTGCAAGATCCCTCGGTCTGCCAGGTAGTTGGGGCCTTGAATCCGCTGAACGCCTTTGAACGTCACATCAAAGCCGGCAATGTCGATGCTGGATCCGGGTTTCACGAATACGATTTCTTCGGATTTCCAAACAGTCGATCCGATCATTCCGATCATCACAACTGCAACCCCCGCATGAGACAAAGTCAAACCATGTGCCGCACGTGGCAAATTGCGGGCGCGACGGAGGCTTTCCAGAAAAGGGACTTCAAGCAAGCGAACGCGCAAAGCCCACTCGCGCAGGGTTGCGAACAGAAGCCAAAGAGCAATCAGGATAGAAAGATAAGCCAGCACTGGCCCACCTTCAACGATATACCAAACGACCAAGGCGGCAACCACAGCCAAAACCGCAACAAGCTGAACTCGTTGCACAAGGCCTGCCAGATCGGCACGCTTCCATGACAAAAATGGTCCGATGCCCATAATAAATACCAGCGGAAGCATCATTGGTACGAACGCACCGTTAAAAAATGGCGGACCAACAGAGATCTTGTCACCAGTTACCGCTTCAAGGAACAGCGGATAAAGTGTCCCGAACAGAACCGTGCCGGTTGCGGTCGCAAGTATTAGATTGTTCAACAAGAGACCGGCCTCACGGCTGATTGGTTTGAACAATCCGCCGCTCTCCATCATTGGTGCACGCCACGCATAGAGCGCAAGCGATCCGCCAATCGACAACCCAAGCAGGCCGAGAATGTATAGGCCTCGTTCGGGGTCGACCGCAAAGGCGTGGACCGAAGTCAGAAGACCCGACCGTACGACAAATGTACCCAAAAGAGACAACGAAAATGTCAGGATAGCTAGAAGTATGGTCCAGCTTTTAAACGCATCCCTTTTTTCGGTTACGATAGCGGAATGAAGCAGCGCCGTGCCTAACAGCCATGGCATGAAGCTGACATTTTCAACCGGATCCCAGAACCACCATCCGCCCCAGCCAAGTTCGTAGTATGCCCACCAGGAGCCCAGAGCGATTCCTGCCGTCAGGCTGATCCATGCGGCCAAAGCCCAAGGACGAACCCATCGCGCCCATGCAGTGTCAATCCGACCTTCAATCAATGCAGCAGCGGCGAAAGAGAAAACAATCGAAAAGCCGACATAGCCAAAATAGAGAAGCGGTGGATGCATGGCCAGACCGATGTCTTGAAGCAACGGATTGAGATCCGCGCCGTCGAGTGGTGGTGGGAACACACGCGCGAACGGGTTTGATGTGAGGAGCAGGAAAGAGAGAAACCCGACGCTGATCCAGGCCTGCACGGCCAGCGTTCGGGCTCGAAGCGTTTCAGGCAGGTTTGACCCGAATGCCGCGACGCCCGCGCCAAATATAGTCAAGATGAAAACCCAAAGCAGCAGCGACCCTTCGTGGCTGCCCCACGTGGCGGCGACTTTGAAAAGCATCGGCTTGAGCGAATGGGAATTGTTTGCGACATTGAGAACCGTAAAATCGGAAACGACAAATGCCTGCATCAGTGCGGCGAAGGCCAGTCCGACGAACAAAACTTGTCCAAACGCAGTGGTCCGCGCTGAACGCATCCACAATAGCTTCCCGTGTGCTGCACCCAACATGGGCAACACCGACTGAACCAGCGCCAGCGCCAAGGCGAGCGCCAACGCAAAATGGCCGAGCTCTGGGGTCATTTTGGCCTCGTGTCTATACTGAGATGTCTTTTACCGTTGAAATCCCGACCGTCTTAATCGTCGAGGACAGTCTTACGTTTGCGGTATTCCTCCTCATCGATCTCGCCACGCGCAAACCGATCTTTGAGAATGTCCACGGCATTTGATTTTGAGGCGCGGTCTTTTTCCATGAACCAACGAACCGCCAGAATAATTGCCGCAATGATGGCACCCCAAAAAACGATCATCATCAAGCCGCCAAACATTCCAAAACCACCATTCCACATGTGCCCATAATAATCCCCGCCGGGATCTGCCGTTGCCGCAGTTGCGGAAAGAGCAAGAAGTGTGGCTACGCTGAGAATTCTAGACATATCAATTTCCTTCCTTGTCGAATTGAGTTGTTGCAATTGGTAGTCTGATAGTGCCGACAAGACCTCCTTCGGGCCGGTTCTTCAATGTGACGTCGCCGCCATGAGCGCGCACGATGGACCGGGCGATGGAAAGACCAAGACCATACCCTCCGGTCTCAAGCGACCGGCTTTCTTCCAGACGGAAAAACGGATCAAACACGCGTTCGAGGTCCGCCTCTGGAATTCCTGCACCCTGGTCATTAACCGTGATGAAAATTTCGTCTGCTGTGCGGCTCCAGCCCACCGTGGCAGTACGGCCGTACCGCACAGCATTTTCGATCAGGTTGCGAAGTGCTCGGCGTATAGCGCCCGGACGCAGCCTGACCCTGACTGCAGGCCCTGCAATCAGGTCGAACGAAGTCAGCATTTCAGTTTGCAGCGTGGCCAGAAAATCGCATAAATCGACGTCCTGCGCGGGCTCGTTGCCCGTTAACCCCTTGGCAAAGGTCAATGTCGCTTCCACCATGGACTGCATCTCTTCGACCGTTGTCACGAGGTTCTCTCTCGTTTCCTCGTCGTCAACCATCTCCACATGAACCCGCATGGCCGTCAAAGGTGAACGCAAATCGTGACCAAGTGCGGCAAGTACCCGGGTGCGATCTGCGACAAACCGCGTAAGCCTATCTTGCATTCTGTTAAAGCCGACGGTCAGTTCTCGGACTTCCAACGGACCACGTTCAGGCAACGGGACGACATCTTCTCCCCGACCCAAACGTTCTGCGGCTCTCACCAACTGCCTCAATGGACCGAGCAGCCTTGTCATTACAAACCAGAAAACCACGGCCAGAAGTGCGGTGGCTGACAAGCCAAAGGTCAGCACTGAATAAAGAGGCCATTGAATTGGCGGGCGTTCGAATCGAGTGCTCACGTCAAGCCATTGGCCGCCGGCAATGGCGATCG
>JBNKQT010000012.1:0-6643 GCA_050297115.1 Ensifer sp.
TGGCAAAGGGCGAAATGTCCTTCGGGAAGTGGGTGACGTGTGAGGGCTGGATCAGCGTGCCTTCGACCTTTTCTTCGAAGATGAAGGCCAGGCATTCGCCCCATGTCCAGTCGTCTTCGATTTCGAAACCGGCGGCCTTGGCGGCAGTGCGGGCTTCTTCGTCGGTGGACATGGCGAGGAAGTCGATGCCTGTTACTTCCTTCACAGCGTCTGGCATGGGAACGCGCTTGAACGGGCCCTTGAACGAAATGTCGGTTTCGCCGAATTTGAAATCGGTGGAGCCGTGGATGCTCATTGCGAGATGTGCAAAGAGGCGTTCAACCAGCGCCATAATGTCTTCGTAGTCGGCATAGGCCCAGTAGCATTCCATCATGGTGAATTCTGGATTGTGCCGGGTGGAAACGCCTTCGTTACGGAAGTTGCGGTTGATTTCGAACACCTTGTCAGTGAGGCCGGAAACCAGCGTGCGCTTGAGGAAGAGTTCCGGCGCGATGCGCAAGAACATATCCAGCTTCAGCGTGTTGTGGTGGGTTTTGAAAGGCTCAGCCGTTGCACCGCCATAGACGGAGTGCAGCATTGGCGTTTCAACTTCCATGAAGTTTTCATCTTCCATGAAACGGCGAATGCCGGAGATGATTTTGGAACGCTGACGGAAGCGAAGCTTGGAGTCTTCGTTGGTCAGAATGTCGAGGTGGCGCTTGCGGTAGCGGGTTTCGACGTCCGACACACCGTGCCACTTTTCAGGCATCGGCAGCAGGGCCTTGGTGAGCATGGTAATTTCATGCGCGTTCACCGTCAGCTCGCCACGCTTGGTGCGGCGCACTTCGCCGGTCACACCAATGATGTCGCCAAGGTCGATCATCGGAAGAAGGTCACGGGCTTCTTGCGGTGTTGTGTCCTTGTGGGAGAAAACCTGCACCTTGCCGCTGGCGTCGCGGATATCCATGAACATGCCGGAGTTACGCGAGGAATAAACGCGGCCTGCAATGGTCACGATATCGCCGGTCTCGGTGTCTGGCTCGATGCCAGCGTACTTTTCCATCAGTTCCGCATTCGTGATCGAGCGGTGGAAGTGGGCAGGGTAAACATCGCCCACCGTTTCACGCAGCATTTTCAGCTTCTGCGCGCGAACCTCGGTTACGTCTGAGGAGAGGCCGGTTTCTTGTGTCTTGTCGTTCATCGTCTTATCCGTTCTTGTTCTTCTCCCCTTGGGGAGAAGGTGCCCGAAGGGCGGATGAGGGGTCCTCGCTGAGGTTGGAGGGAACCCCTCATCGCCTCGTTTCACTCGGCACTTCTCCCCAAGGGGAGAAGAGCTGAGCCCGCGCGCCCTTCGTCAATCAGTCTTTTTCTTGTCTTCTTCCAAGCCTTGCTTAACAGCAGTGATGGCCTGTTTCAGACGTTGGCGAACGACCGAGCGGCCGAGGATCGCCATGGAATCGAAAAGCGGCAGCGAGCGCGAGGAGCCGGAAACGGCAATGAAAAGCGGCGCCAAAACATTGCGCAGCTTCATGTCGAGACGTTCGGAGACCGCGCGCAGTTCTGCTTCAACAGCTTCTGCATTCCACTCGAAAATCTTTTCCAGATCATCATGGGCCGCATTCAGGATCACGTCGACATCTTCCAGCGACACTTTTTTGATGTTGCGGAAATTGTCAGCCGTCAGGCCAAGATTGCCCTTGAGCAGGAAGCCGGTGAGGTCGGGCAGATCGGACAGGCGCTCAATGCGCGACTGCGCGAGCTTCATGCCTTCCATGAAGCGATCGTTTTCCTGCGCCCAGTTGAGAACGCGGCCAACGAATTCGGCTTCGGAAATGCCTTCGCGCAGCCAGCGGCCATTCAGCCAATCGAGCTTCTGGATATCGAAAATCGCACCGGCCTTGTTGAGCGTCTCGGTGTCGAACTTTTCGATGAGCGTATCCATGTCCATCATTTCTTCGCCTTCAGCAATCTGAATGAAGAAGAGGCCGAGGAAGTTCATCAGCGCTTCCGGCAGATAGCCAAGTGCTGAATAGTAGGAAATGGAGGTCGGGTTGCGGCGTTTGGACAGTTTGGACTTGTCCGCATTGCGCATTAGCGACAGGTGCATGAATTTCGGCGGCTCAAGACCCAGATATTGGTAGAGCAGAATGTGCTTGGGCACGGAGGCCAGCCACTCTTCTCCACGCGCCACGTGCGTGATCTTCATCAGGTGATCATCCACCACATTGGCCATGTGGTAGGTCGGCATGCCGTCAGCTTTCAGGAGAACCTGCATGTCCACGCTGTCCCACGGAATGGAGACGGGGCCGTAAACGCCATCGGTGAATTCGCAATTGCCCTCGGTCGGGATTTTCATCCGCACGACTGAAGGCTCACCGGATTCCATGCGGGCGGTCACTTCTTCGGCCTTCAAATGCATGCAGCGGCCATCATATTTCTGCTGGCGGCCTTCGTTGCGCTGTGCCTTGCGCATCAGGTCGAGGCGCTCGGGCGTGCAGAAACAGCGGAAGGCGTTGCCGTCGGCAACCATCTTCTCAACATATTCGCCGTAGATGTGTTTGCGCTCTGACTGACGGTAAGGTCCATAGGGGCCGCCAATATCGGGGCCTTCTGCCCATTCCAGGCCGCACCAGTTCAGCGCATCCAGAACCTTCTGCTCAAACTCGGGCGTTGAGCGTGTGGCATCGGTATCTTCGATACGAAGAATGAAAGTGCCATTGTTCTTTTTGGCGAAGAGGTAGTTGAACAGCGCGATATAGGCTGTGCCGACATGCGGCTCGCCGGTCGGCGATGGCGCGATACGGACGCGAACACCAGTTTCTGACATCAAATTTCCACCCGGACAAATATGTGAAGCCGCCGATCAGGCCTCTATGTTCTCGGACGATACGGCGGCGCGTTTCATGTACATGATATTTGAGCCGCCTTAGGCCATATCTGAGCCTTTGCGTCAAGAAGACGGCGGGATTTAGGGCTTCCTGGCGTAGTAATTCATGAACATGTCGATGCCTATGCGGACAGTATGCTCGATTTGTTCGCGCGAGGGCTCGTTCTTGGCTTCACCAAAAAGGGCCGGGCGAAACAGGCCTGCAAGACAGAGTTCACCAAATTGGCGGGCTGCAAGAAGTGTGTCATCAATGTTCAGCGCGCCTTTTGCGACCTGCTTGTCGAGGTAAACCTGCAGAATTTGCGGGCCGCGCCCCACGCCCTGGCGCAGAAAACAATCGGCCGTTTCCGGTAGCTTTCCAACAACGCCAATCGCCATGCGCATGCCCCGTATCACCCGTGGCGTTGTCATGAAGGTTGCGATTGTTGTTCCGAAATTAAAAAGTGCATCTTCCAGCGGCAGGCTTTCATCGAGCGTTGTGCGCACCATCGCGGCCATGCGTTCACGCTCACGCTCCACCAGGGCGGTAAACAGATCTTCCTTGCTGGAAAAATAGACATAGACCGTGCCTTTGGAAACGCCAGCTGCGCGCGTCACGTCATTCATGCTCGTGCCTTCAAAGCCGTTTTCCATGAATATCTTTTGCGCGCCATCCAGTATCTGGTCGCGTTTCGCCGGGTTTTCACCGGCTGCCATGCGCCGGTTTACTGGTGCTTCCAAAAGCTCTTCGTTGTCCATCATTTTCACCGCGTCTTAACTAAATCGAACCGCGCGGTTCGATTTGTATTGATATGCGGTAAAAAATGCTCTATGTCAAGAAAGAGACCGAACCGTTCAGTTCGATTTCATTTTGAGGTTTTGCATGTCCAGTGCCGTACAAAGAAAAGATTCAGAAGTTGTTCCGTTTGATGAAGATGGTGGTAATCCCGCTGTGACGTCGCATGTGAAAGCAGGCGAGCCAATCAGCGAAACGCGACGCAGGCGCAGTGGTGCCCGTAAATTCATTCTGCTTGGCGTTGCGGCGGCTTTTCTCGGTTTGGGTGGCTATCAGGGTTATCAATACTGGACGGATGGCCGTTTCCTCGTATCTACAGATGATGCCTATATCGGTGGCGACATTGCTTATGTCTCGCCAAAGGTTACCGGTTATGTGCAGCAGCTGAATGTGCGCGCCAACCAGCAGGTGAAAGCGGGCGACCCGCTGGTGACGCTGGACAACGGTGATTATCGCATTGCGTTGGAGCAAGCAGAGGCCCAACTTGCAACACAGGAACTGGCGGTCAAGACGATTGCCGCACAGGAGCAGGTTGCCGTGGCAACGCTGCAGCAGGCGCGTGCGCAGAAACAATCGGCGGAAGCTGCCGTGCACAGCGCACAGTTGACGCTGGATCGCACCAATGCGCTGCAGGACAAGAAATTCGCCAGCACGTCTGCTCTCGATAACGCCAGTACGGCTTTTGAACAGGCACAGGCGCAGATTGCCAGTGCTGATGCGGCCATTCTGTCGGCTGAGGCCAATATCGCTGCCATCAAGGCGCAGCATGCGCAAGCTCAAAGCGCACTCAAGTCGCTGCATCTGGCGCGTGATAAAGCCGCCCGCGATCTGGAATTTACGGTCCTTAAAGCTCCCTTCGACGGTGTTGTGGGCAACTTCGCCGTTCAGGAAGGTAACCTGGTGTCTCCCGGTCTGCGTCTCATGGCGGTCGTGCCGACCTCCGATCTCTACATTGATGCGAACTTCAAGGAGACACAGATTGCCGATATACGCGAGGGCGAAACGGTTCGCATTCACGTTGATGCGCTGCCGGACAAGGAAATTGAAGGCAAGGTTCTTTCCATTTCTCCGGCATCCGGCTCGGTCTTCTCGCTGCTTCCGGCTGAAAATGCCACGGGTAACTTCACCAAGGTCACCCAGCGCCTTCCTGTTCGTATCGCAATCCCAAAAGATGCGCTTGCTGACAGTCGCCTGATGGCCGGTCTGTCTGTCGTTGTGGATGTTGATACGCGCACTGGCGGTGCGGCCGGTCGTATTGCACAAGCTGACTAAGGCGGGTGGGCTCAAACAATGGCACAAGCTGTTTCACAGGGCGTAGCGGAGGAGAAAATTCCGCTACGCAGGATGTTTGCGTTTCTCGCCATGGTCTTGGGCATGTTCATGGCCATCATCGACATTCAGATCGTTTCTGCGTCGCTTGCTGAAATTCAGGCCGGTCTTGGTGCCAGCACGGATGAGGCAGCATGGGTGCAGACATCCTATCTGATTGCCGAAGTGATCATGATCCCGCTTTCGGGAACGCTTGCGCGTATTCTTTCCACGCGCGTTACCTTCACCATATCGGCGGCTGGTTTTACCCTTGCCAGTATCGCCGCTGCCACCGCCACAAATATCGACCAGATGATTGTTTACCGCGCGATCCAGGGCTTTATTGGCGGTGGCATGATCCCGTCTGTGTTTGCAGCAGCGTTCACGATTTTTCCGCGCTCCAAACAGCACATTGTTTCACCAATTGTTGGTCTTGTTGCCACGCTTGCCCCCACAATTGGCCCCACGGTCGGTGGCTATCTCAGCCACACATTCAGCTGGCATTGGCTGTTTCTGGTCAATGTTATTCCCGGCATTCTCGTTTCCATCGCAGCCTGGACACTGATCGACTTTGACAAGCCGGAGCTGAGCCTTGCGAAGAAATTCGACTGGATCGGCCTTGCCTCCATGGCGGTTTTCCTCGGTTCGCTGGAATATGTTCTGGAAGAGGGCAATGCCAAAGGCTGGCTGAACGATGACCATATTGTCATCGGCACTGTTGCCATTGTTGTGGGGGCGTTGATCTTTTTCTACCGCGCCTTCAATGCGAAGTTCCCGGTGGTCGATTTGCGAGCCTTTACCGACCGAAATTTTGCCTTTGGCTCCATGTTCTCCTTTGTCATGGGTATCGGCCTTTATGGTCTCACCTATCTGTATCCCGTCTATCTAGGCGCAATTCGCGGTTACGATTCCCTCATGATCGGCAAAACGATGTTTGTTTCCGGTCTTGCCATGTTTGTCTCCGCGCCGCTTTCCGGTGTCATGTCGCGTTATCTCGATCCCCGATTGATGATGATGATCGGTTTTGCCGGGTTTGGGGCGGGCACCTGGATCATGACGAACATGACGGCAGACTGGGACTTCTACGAACTGATGCTGCCGCAAATCCTGCGCGGCATGTCGATGATGATTGCCATGGTGCCGATTAATAACGTGGCGCTTGGCACGCTGCCACAGGAGCGTATCCGCAATGCGTCTGGCCTTTACAACCTGACTAGAAATCTTGGCGGTGCGGTCGGCCTTGCGCTCATTAATACGATGCTGACACGCCAGACAACTGCACACTACCAGCAGTTGGCTGAACATGTGCAATGGGCAAACCCGGCGGCGCTTTCCACCTATCAAAACCTTGCGGCCAAGTTTTCCGCATTGGGCTACGATGGTGACACTGTAGCTATCAAACAGCTTTCCGGCATGGTTCAACAACAGGCCTACGTTATGTCTTTCATCGACGTTTTCATGATCCTGTCTTTGCTTTTCGCCATGCTCGTGGTTGGGGCTATGGCTGTGCGTAAACCTGAAGCTTTCGCGGCGAGCAATGCCGGACACTAGGTCACGAACTCATAAATGAGGTTTTTTTGGCGTCGAAATGACAAAAATATGCAAGGAAGCGATTGAAAAGCGGGCTTATTGCCCGGTTGAAATCGCTGACGTGGCAGATTGCAGTCAATTCGTCGTCCTTCGGATATGACCAA
>JBNKQT010000013.1:0-6514 GCA_050297115.1 Ensifer sp.
GGCTGCATAAAGCCCAAGCCCCGCGATCAACCGCTCAGGGTTGTTCATGGGCAGCATCTCGTGGCGGGGTTTTACGCCGCTTCGTCCCAAAAAGCTTAAAAGCGCAAAAATCGCGAGCGCAACGACAAGTGCGCTGTTGGGAATTCCGATCTCCCAGCCCGTAGTCAGGATTGCGCCTGTAATCAGAAAACTTCCCACCGTCTGCATTCCGGGATTGGGAAATATCTGACGTATAGCCTGCCCACCATCGAAGCGCTGCATCGGTAAAAGGTTCAGCAGGTTGAACGCACCCAGGATAAGTAGAAACAGGAAAATCGGCTTTTCCAAAATCGCAGGCAAATGGCCCCTTGCGGCAAGATTTCCCAAGCTTACAAAAACAGGCACCAAAAAGCCTGAAAGGCCAGCCCCCATTATAGCGCAAACGGCAACCTCGAACCGCGAATTGTATGGCCTTCCGCCCATGGCGATCCCGCCAAGCAGCGGAATAAAAACCATGCGCACCCGTTTGTGCCCAAAAGACTTGTAGGCCGCAAGGTGGCCCAATTCATGCGCCACAATCACAATAGTCAGCATGGTAGAAAGCATCAGCCCCTGCACAGTAAAACCGAAAAACGGCCACAGCAGAAGCGTTGACAATACCGCCAGAAAGGCCTGGGTCACGGGATGCTCAAAGCGCCCCTTCGTGATAATTCGGGTTCCGGACAACCAGCTGCCGAGGGCATCAACATCTCTCCTCAGGCTGAAATACCGAAAAATGAGAAAGGCTACACCACGATATCGATCAGTGCGCTCAATCAGCAATTCAGTTCCGTCTGCAGTGCGTGTCAGCGTGCAGTTTTCACTGTAATTTCGCCAAAAGGCCGGGTCTAGGGCAGTGTCCTCAACCACCCTTGCAGTGTAGGCGGTCGCACCATCGCTGGAATCGACCTGATACGTCACGCTGATTGGCCGCCCAAGCCTGTCCAGGTTGGTGTGGGTATGCTCAACCCTGTTTGCGTCAACTGGCTTGGTGGAAAGAACACGAGGGTGCCAATCAGCATCTGCCCCAAGAGGGTACACAGCGCTCCAGACTTTCTCCACTGGCGCGTCAAACTGTTTGCGCAGCCGAATTGTACGCATGCCAACGGGGGCTGCCATCAACAACCACAACAAACCCAAATTCAACGTGATCAGAAACACGGCTGTCAGCGTCACGACAACTCTCCTTTGTCACCCATTTCATTATGGTGACAAAGGCTCAACGAATTACTGTCTTGATCTATCGGATTTTAATCTTCGGCTGTGATCAGGTCAGTTTTCAAACATATAGGAACAGTCGTTGTCCTCTGTCACAATACAAGGCTCATCACGTGAAGACGTTCCGCTCGACTGCTGCGAAACATTCGGTCGAGTTTCAATCTCTCCACCAGCGCCAAACTGAGTGTTGGCATTCAAGAGCGCATCACCGTCGGCTCGGGGGCGAACGTTCCCCTGTTGCGGCATTTTCGGACGATTCTGGCCCGAAAGCCGGGTCGAAATGGACCTTGCCGGATTATAGGACTGCGGCGCTGGCGCCGCCAACGAAAATTCACCGCGAATGCGTGCAGCAATTGAGTCCGCCAAGCCAGCAGGCGCGAGCGCGCTGTCCGTCGTGTAACTCACTGACTCAAACTCTCTCAAAAACAGTGGTTCGCTGCTAAGCGGGCTACGGGCAATAACCTGAACACGCGCCGAGTTGTCAAAACCGGCCGCACCCTGAGCTATTCTCGAATCCAGAATGGCAACATCCAGATAAGCTTTTCGAACCGGCGCCCCGCGATGACTGATTGCAATCGCGGCATCAAGCCGACGCTGGAGTTCGTCCTTCAGGCGCGGATCGGACGCACGAGAAGCTGTGACAATGGCTTCTGGAATTGCAAATATATTCGGCTGATAGCCCGCAGACGGCCTTCTTGCACAGGACACAAGAGTAGTTGCCGCCAAAATGGCAATCAAAATCCGCAAAAACCAACCATGCATGGCCGCCCCAACCGTTTGTCATCATTAATCACCGCCTTACGGAAATCAGACCGTGTCCACGCAGCGATTCAAAGCGATAACTATCTAATATTTCAGAAGGCTTGCCTCGCGCTTTCCCTCAGCCACATCATTCGCTACTCATGTCAGTGTTGAAATTCGTTGAGGAGGAACCGGCATGGCAGAAATGCCTGAAGCTGAAGCAGCGCTTTTGGCTTGGCGCGAAGGGGCAACTGGACGGCTCAGACTGAACCGTCCCAAAGCACTGAATGCACTCAATCATGATATGGTTACGGCCATTCGTTCGTCGCTTGATGAATGGGCCAGCGACGCTGGTGTCAAATGTGTTATTATCGACGGCGCGGGCGACAAAGCCTTCTGTGCGGGCGGTGACATTCGCTTCATGTATGACACCGGGCGGCAAGATCCCGATCCAGGTCGCCAATTCTGGCGCGATGAATATTGCGTCAACCTGCTGATTTCCAATTATCCCAAGCCGGTCTTCGCCCTTATGGACGGGATCACGATGGGGGGCGGTGTCGGCCTTGCCGGGCACGCTTCCCACCGTGTGGTGACCGAACGCGCCATGATCGCCATGCCGGAGGCAGCCATCGGCTTTCTCCCCGACGTCGGCGGAACATATCTGCTATCGCGCGCACCAGGAAAATGCGGGCTTTATTTGGGTACAACGTCTGCCCGCATGAAAGCGGCTGACGCTATATATGCGGGTTTTGCCGACGCCTACATTAGCTCCGACAAGCTCCCGCAACTCTGCCAAAGGCTGAGTGAAGGTGAAGGCCCTGATGCGGTCCTTTCCACCCTCTCCTCGATTGCGCCCGCTGGTGAGCTTGCCAATATGCAGACTGCAATCGATTCGGTTTTTGGCGGCAAGACGATGCTTGAGTGCATGACGAACGCTGAGAGCCTGGCTGCCAATAACGAGGAATGGGCCGCACGCACGGCAAAATCCATGCGCCACAACAGCCCTTTCTCACTCGCAGCCACGTTTCACGCGCTCGAACAGGCATCCAAACTGGACCTTGAGGCATGTCTGAAGATGGAATACCGCTTCTCATATCGCGTTCTGAACCATGACGACTACTATGAAGGTGTGCGCGCCGTTATCGTTGACAAGGACCGCAACCCAAAATGGTCACCCGCCATCCTTGAGGAGATTGACCTGTCGGAGGTTGAGGCCATGTTTGCGGACCTGGGCCTGGATGAATGGGAATTCAAGTAACCGCCGAAGCAACCGAATATTTCAAACCGAAGAAACGATGGGAGACCCCACATGAGCAATACTGTTTTGCTTGAACGCCATGACCGCGTTGCATTGCTGACCCTCAACAGGCCAGAAGCCTTGAATGCCCTGAATACAGAACTTCTGGACACTTTGCTTGAACACGTGAACACACTGGCAGCAGACGAGAGCGTCGGATGCATCGTGATAACCGGCTCCGAGAAGGCCTTTGCAGCGGGAGCGGACATCAAGGAAATGTCCTCAATGTCCTACACGGATATTCTGAAAAGCGACCATTTCGGCCCCTATAATGCGATCGCCCATGCGCGGGTTCCCGTTATCGCTGCCGTCAGCGGCTTTGCATTGGGCGGCGGTTGTGAACTCGCCATGATCTGCGATTTCATCATTGCTTCAGAGAGTGCCAAATTTGGTCAGCCTGAAATCAAGCTGGGTGTGATTCCCGGTTTTGGTGGCAGCCAACGCCTTACCCGCGCCGTTGGCAAGGCCAAGGCCATGGATATGGTGCTGACGGGTCGCATGACGGATGTGATCGAAGCCGAACGTGCCGGCCTTGTTGCCCGTATCGTGCCGAACGAGCAGCTTCTTGAAACAGCAATGGAAGCAGCACAAACGATTGCCAGCTATTCCAAGCCCTCAACCCAGGTCGCCAAAGAGGCCGTAAACCGCGCATTCGAAACGACTTTGGCAGAAGGACTGCATTACGAGCAGCGGGTTTTCTATGCGCTCTTTGCCACAGAAGACCAGAAGGAAGGGATGGCTGCGTTTACAGAAAAACGCAAACCGGACTTCAAGCACCGCTAAACTAAAAAAAAGGGCCGCAAACGCGGCCCTTTCAAATCGACTGTATAGAAACGCTTATTCAGCGTCTTTAGGCTCAGCCTTTTTCTTCGGTGCGGCCTTCTTCTTGGGCGCAGCCTTCTTTTCTTCGCCATCGGCAGCTTCCGCATCAGCGGCTGCTTTCTTGGGAGCAGCTTTCTTCTTCGGAGCAGCCTTTTTCGTTTCTTTCTTCGGCGCTTCTTCGGCTTCGTCGTCAGCCATCAGCTCGTCCTTCGAAACGGCCTTGTCCGTCACGGTGATTTCGCTGAGCAGGTGATCGATAACCTTCTCTTCGAAGATCGGTGCGCGCAGAGAAGCAGCTGCACCCGGAGTCTTCTGGAAGTATTCGATGATCTGCTGTTCCTGACCTGGGAACTGGCGCAGCTGAGCCATAAGCTGCTGCTGCATTTCTTCCTCGGAAACATCAACGCCAGCCTTCTCACCGATTTCGGAGAGAACAAGACCAAGGCGAACGCGGCGCTGTGCGAGTTTTGTATACTCTTCGCGCGCTGCGTCTTCAGTGGTGTCTTCGTCTTCGAAGGTCTTGCCGCTTTGAGCCAGGTCCTGATTGATCTGTGTCCAGATGTTATTGAACTCGGCATTTACAAGCTGTTCCGGGGTATCGAACTGGTACATTTCGTCCAGCTGGTCCAGAATCTGACGCTTCAGCTTCTGACGGGAAATGCTGGTGTACTGGCTTTCGATCTGTTCACGAACAATTTCGCGCAGACGGTCAGCAGACTCAACGCCCAGCTTTTCAGCCAGTTCATCGTTGATTTCAACATTGCCAGGCTTTGCAACTTCCTTGACCTTGATTTCAAAGGTCGCTTCCTTGCCAGCAAGGTCAGCCGCGCCGTAGTCGGCCGGGAATGTGACGTTGATCGAAGTTTCGTCGCCAGCCTTAACGCCAACGAGCTGCTCTTCAAAGCCGGGGATAAAGCGACCGGAGCCCAGAACCAGCTCAGCGTCTTCTGCCTGACCACCTTCAAAAGCAACACCATCAACCTTGCCGAGGTAATCCATGGTGACGCGGTCGCCGTCGGCGGCTTTGCCCTTCTTGGTCTCGAAGCTGCGTGCGCTTTCGGCAACCTGCAGGACCTGTTCATCAACTTCCTCGGCAGGAATATCGACAACTTCACGAGTTACCTTGATACCGGAATTGTCCTTCAGCTCAATCGGCGGGATCACTTCATAAGCAATGGAGAATTCGAAATCTGCTTCAGCCGACAGGATCTTCTCTGCTTCAGCTTCATCTTCAGTCATGGAGATTTCCGGCTGCGTTGCCGACTTTTCGCCGCGCTCGGAAAGGATGCTGTCTGGACGGTCGCGAACGATTTCGTTCACCAGTTCGGCCATAACAGACTTGCCGTAGAGCTTTTTCAGATGAGAAAAAGGAACCTTGCCAGGACGGAAACCCTTGATCTGTACACGGTCTTTGACACCTTCAAGGCGCTCATTCATCTGAGCTTCCATATCCTTGGCCGGAATAACAACCTTGATTTCGCGCTTCAGCCCTTCAGAGAGCGTTTCTGTAACCTGCATTTTCAAACCTTCGTTTTTCAAGAGGTGCCGTTTTCTACAGCGTCTCGCCGGAACACGCACACCAGTCTTCATTTGCCGGACGCTTTATGCAATTCCTGCCCACTTTTGCAAGCAAAATGCGCTCTAATGCCCGAAAAGACGCCAAATCCTCATGTCGCGCGGTTTCCCGTGCGTTTAACGACAGACCATGTATCACTTGAAACAAGCCGGTCTCAAATTCGGCTGGCCAAAAATATCCAGCGCACCGCCTTTTGAAACGGCCGAGACAATAACGGCCTTGAGACAAGAGAAACATTGGTGCGGGTAGAGAGACTTGAACTCCCACGCCTTGCGGCACCAGAACCTAAATCTGGCGTGTCTACCAATTTCACCATACCCGCATTCGCACCGGGCCGCAGCCCGCCACGAATTTGAGCGCTCTATACCATCGACATATTTGAGTGCAAGCAGAAAGTGACCAACAAGCCTCCCCAGGCACGCCCGAAGTATCTAAAAATACCCTGCCAGATATGACCACCACCCTTAAGGATTGCATTAACGAATGCGTGCGATGCTGGAGCATGTTTTCAGGATATGCACATAATGCATAGCACCTATTACCATTTTGCAATGCACAAAATTAATTAATCAGTTATATTGAGAAACAACAAAGGGCGAAACGAAGCCCTAGGTGAATGTGGCGGCTCACCGGAAGTTATCTTCTCAAGCCTCCGGGTTGCCGGATTGAAAATTCGAAGTGAACACTCCTCCTCCCAGTTCACTTCGTATATGGCTGACAATACTCCTCCTCCCAATTGTCAGTCGATTATATGACGCCCACCGGATCTCCTCCCCCGGTGGGCGTTATCATTTTGAGCAGTACCAATTCTGCCTGCACCGCATCTGGTTAAGTTTCACCTT
>JBNKQT010000014.1:0-5380 GCA_050297115.1 Ensifer sp.
CGCCGGGGCGACGATAACGTTTGAAGAGGTCCTGAAATGTCTGAAATCTGCTCATAGTAAGCCCGGCAAAGAAAGAGCCCCGGTGCGATTGCCGGGGCTCATTTCACTCAGTTGCCACCCATCAATTCGTTGACGGTGCCAAGCGTTTTGGAGTCTTTTTCGATCTGCTTGGCGGCCTCATCGGCATTCTGCCAATAAACCAGCGCACCAGTTTCTTCAGAAAGCTTCTTGGCTTCATCAGAGCTCATAACGTCCATCGCCACTTTGGCAATTTTTTCGCGAACGTCAGCCGGGGTGTCCTTGTGAACGAAAAGGCCGTTCCAGAGCGCCACATCGAGATCGGGTGCGATTTCGCCAATGGTAGGCGTATTCGGCGTGAGGCCGGTACGCTCGGAGCCGATGGATGCGAGAACTTTCAGATCATCAAGGCAAGGCCGGATGAGCTGGATCGTTGTATTGATGACATCCACGTCGCCGGAGGCAAGCGTGTTGCAATCAAGTGCGTCGAAGGCAGCTTCAGAACCCCAGTCGAAGCCCAGCTTGTGGGCAAGCGCGAACGTGACCTGGGTCGGGATCAGGAAGGTCCCAAAATGGCCGAGCGCAACATCGTTGCTCTTTGCATATTCGGCAAGCTCTTCCATTGAAGAGTAAGGCGCATCGCCTTTTGTTGCGATCACGAAAGGATAGGTCAGAAAAATACCAACCGGTTCAAACGGGTTGGGTTGAAGAGCCGGGATGCCGACTTCAGGTCCAACAATCGGAACATCGATCACGAATGAGCCGATCTTGTAGCCATCTGGAGCGGCTTGTGCCACTTCCGCAGCACCCGGAAAGGGTCCGCCGCCGCCGCCTGGCTTGTTCACGACCGCTGCGGGAACGCCATATTCATCTTGGAAACGTTCGGCAATCATGCGGGTCAGGATGTCTTCCAGGTCCCCGGGCGGGAATGGAACGACAAATTCAACCGGCTTGTCCGGATATTCGGCAGCCGCTGCGAAGGGAAGGGCTGTTGCGGCAAGAGCCGCCATGCCTGCGATGAGCTTTTTCAAGGTTGTTCTCCTGCTAAGTTTGCTTTCACCTAAAACCGACTGCTTGTGCAGTTCTCGTTTTTGAATCCGGGTTGCACGAGGCAACCCGAAATTGATTGTTACGCACCCGCTGCTGCAAAGCCTGCGTCCATGGCTGTCAGGATTGTGTTGACATCCTGCTCCGTCAGCACGAGCGGTGGCGATAGAATAATGTTCGGGCCAGACACACGCACCATGGCACCAGCCTTGTAGGTCTCCGCCTGGATGGCGTTGATGACTGCCTTGTCGATTGGCTTCTTGGTCGCGCGGTCGCTGACAAGCTCCGCTGCGCACATCAGGCCATGACCACCGCGCACATCACCAATGATCTCATACTTTTCCTGAAGTGCCAGCAGGCCTTCATAAAGCTGTTTGCCGCGCGCCGCCGCATTCTTCGGCACGTCAAGTTTCACAGTCTCCTGAAGGCACACAATAGCCGCTGCTGCACCCACCGGGTGGCCGGAATAGGTGTAGCCGTGGCCAATCGCGCCGTTGCCGGTCGTGTCCTTTTCAAAGACCTCCGCCACTTGTTCGGAGATCATCACGGCGCCAAAGGGGAAATAGCCATTGGTGATTGCCTTGGCTGTGCACATCAGGTCAGGCTGCACACCCCAGTGACGGCTGCCAGTCCAGCTGCCGGTACGACCGAATGCGGTGATCACCTCATCGGCAATCAGCAAAATGCCGTTGCGCGTACAGATATCGCGGACACCCGGCATAAGGCTTTCGTGCGGCGGCAGCACGCCACCAGCGCCCAGCACTGGCTCCATGATGAATGCGGCAATGCTACCCGCACCCTGAAAGGCAATCTCGTCTTCAATTGCCGCCAGAATATGCTGCGCCAGCTTTTCAGGATCGGTTTCATTATACGGATTGCGATAGGTGTAGGGTGCGGGCATGTGGAAACAGCCAGCAAGAAGTGGTTCATATTGCGCGCGGAAATTTGCGTTTCCGTTGACCGAAGCACCGCCGAAATGTGTTCCGTGATAGCCTTTCTTGAAGCTCAAGAACTTTGTGCGCCCGGCTTCGCCACGAACTTTGTGATACTGGCGAGCAAGGCGCAGCGCACTCTCGACACTGTCAGAACCGCCAGAGGTGAAGAAGGCGCGCGTAAGGCCATCCGGTGCGAAAAATTCCCGCAGCTCTTCAGCCAGATGGATGACCGCATCGTTGGAAGTACCGCGAAAGATTGAATAGTAGGGCAGTTGCTCGAGCTGTGCGGCAATCGCATCCTTAATCGGTTGACAGGAATAGCCCAAATTCACGTTCCACAGGCCGCCGACCCCATCGACAACTTCATGGCCATCAACATCAACAATGCTGACACCTTTGCCACCAGTCAGAATTGTTGGCGGGTTCTTGAGGCTGTCAGCCGGGTGGGCCATCGGATGCCATATCGAACGGGCGTTGTTTTCCTTGAGGAAATTGGAGTCTTTCATGGGGTTACTTCCTTGGTAAGTCCGAGAAGTTGAAGGGCCTGCGCATAGCTTTCCTGCGGCTTGGCCACATCGAAATGGACAGTCGGGATGCCAACAGCGCGGGCACCCACAACATTGCGTTCCTGATCATCGACAAACACGCAATTTTCAGCAGGCAGCCCCAGCGTATCGAGGCAGGCCTGATAGGCGCGCGGATCAGGCTTCAGGATGCCGGTATAGGTCGCATCAACGACAACGTCGAAGTCGGACAAAAAGGGGAGTTTGTCGCGAAAATCAGCGCCGTAAAAGAGGTCGAGCTCATTGGAAAGAATAGCAAGCACAACACCTGCATTCTTGGCCGCTGCTATGGTTGTGAAAAACTCCGCGCGTATCACAGCTGCCGGGTCGGCCCCACGCGCGGCACGGACGAATTGTGACATTTCAGTCCAGTCCTTGCCAACAAGTGCGCCAACTTCGAGTGTTCGCCGCCGCCAATATTCGCGTTCGGGAATTTCATCGGCCTGCATGGAGCGCCAAAGCGCATCGTTTTCCGGGTCAAAAGGACCCTGCCATGTGAGGCTGCCCGGCGGCAGGCCCAGAGCCTCTTCGCTCAGTGCATGCGTCTCGAACAGGGTTCGGCTTACCACACCGCCAAAGTCTAATATCAGCGCCCGTTTCATGCCGCTGACCCCGCCTGGATTGCGCTTGGCCACGTGCCGCCCATGGCGCGCGTCAGCAGCAACGCGCAATCCCGTAGCTCGGCCCGGATTTCCTTGCGCAGCTCGTCGTTCATACGAGACGCTGGTGCAGCAACCGCCAACGCGCCCATCGGCTGGCCATCCGAACCGAAGATAGGGGCAGCATGTGAGTGTACATCATGCTCGAACATGCCAACGGCCTCTGCAATGCCATCCTCGCGAATACCCCTGAAGCGCTCGCGTATCTCGTTTGTGTCTGCAACAGTTTGCGATGTGTAGGACGAAAGCTTGGGCGACAGGATGCGTTCAACAAAGGCATCTGGCGAAAATGCCAGAATGGCCAAACCTGAAGCTGTGGCATGGAAGGGCATTTCCTGCGCATTTTCCATCATTACGCGCATGGCATGGCGTGGACTATAGGCATGTGCCGTAGAAATCAGCTTGTCGTCCTGGATGATCGACATATGCGCGGTCTCGCCGGTCTTGCTGCTGAGGCGTTCGAGAAACTCACGCGATAATGTCAGGATTGGCACCGCAGCCTCACGCAATGCAGCCAGTCGGAGAATGCCCGCGCCCAGCCTGTATGTGCGCTCGCTGCCCACCTGCTCCACGAGGTTGGCGGTCTGCAATTCCTGCATCAAACGATAAACAGTCGCCTTGTTGACGCCAGAAAGGCGGGCAAGTTCGCTTAATCCAATTGTGGTCCGGCTTGGCGTGAAGAGGTTCAGCAGAGACATGGCTTTTGCAACTGTACCCATACTGAAATGATCTCCTCTCTATTGCCCAGGCTACAGCTCCTGAAGCTTTTGTTACTGAAATGTTGACACCCGCGAATGAGGATGTCAATAATTTTTAAACTGCCGGTTCAATAAATGAACCATTGCGGAAGCGGAGACCACAATGAGCAATGATAAGTCGATCCTTGTTGCAGGCACCTTTGACACCAAGGATGCGGAATTGAATTTCATCTGCGACACCATTCGCGGACAGGGTGGAAAGGTCATCTCCATGGACGTGAGTGTGCTGGGCGACCCGAAAGAACCAACAGACATATCCAAGCACGATGTTGCGGAAGCCGCAGGAAGTTCCATTCAGGAGGCAATCGACAGCGGCGATGAAAATCATGCGATGCAGATCATGTCTCAAGGGGCGGCGGCAAAGGCTCTGGAACTCTACAAGGCGGGAAAAGTCGATGGCGTAATCGTGCTTGGTGGCTCCATGGGAACGGACCTTGCGCTTGACATGTGCTCCGCTCTGCCGATCGGCGTGCCGAAATATATTGTTTCCACGGTGGCTTTCTCGCCAATGTTACCGCCTGAACGCCTTCCCGCAGATGTCCAGATGATCCTTTGGGCCGGTGGGCTTTATGGCCTGAATTCGATCTGCAAGTCTGCACTTTCTCAGGCAGCAGGCGCAGTTCTGGGTGCAGCGCGCGCTGCTGAGCCGCCAAATCGCGACCGACCGATTATCGGTATGACGTCTTTTGGCAAAACAGCGCTTACCTATATGGTGACACTGAAGCCTGAACTTGAAGCGAGAGGCTTTGAACTGGCTGTTTTCCATGCAACCGGCCTTGGTGGTCGTGCCTTTGAAAGTCTTGCAGGCCAGGGCGCTTTCGCAGCTGTTCTGGATTTCGCGCCGCAGGAGGTTTCAAATCACATCTATGGCGGTCTTTCAGCCGGTACGGATCGCATGACAAATGCTGGCAAAGCTGGCGTGCCGCAGATTGTCTCCATTGGGTGTTATGATCTTGTCGATCTCGTTGCATGGCAACCCACACCGCACCATTTCAGCGACCGCCCGGTTCATGAGCACAATCGGCTGATCAAATCGGCCCTGCTCAACGCGGATGAGCGCCGCCAGGTGGCGCGGGAAATATGCCGCAAGCTCTCAACCGCAACAGCGCCCGTCTCGTTCCTGCTGCCAACCCAGGGCGGCAACGAATGGGACAGACCGGGAGGCATTCTGCACGACACTGAAGGGCTCGCCGCATTTTGTGATGAGATACAGGATTCATGTCCCGACAATGTCGATTTGCATGTCATGAACACGCATATCAACGACCGCGCGTTTCACGACAAGGCACTGGCAATCATCGATCAGTGGATTGACGACGGGATTGTGAAAGCTGAACTAGAATCTACATAACAAAAAAGCCCGGAAATCCGGGCTCTTTGTACGTTTCTAAGACTGTAAT
>JBNKQT010000015.1:0-12885 GCA_050297115.1 Ensifer sp.
GTGCTGCGCGCAATCAAACGTCCATTATGTAAAGAGATAAACACCTGATCGTCAGCAACAAGTGCTGCAAAATGCTTTTCCCGTTCTGCCGCAGCAATAATCGCCAGCGCCGCTGCACTTTTGCCGCTTGCCGGCGGACCAAGGAGAAGAAAGCCCTGATCACGGATCACAATTGCGGTGGCGTGGATATTGCGTTCCAGACTCACTGGCCCGCCTCTGCAGGGAGCGATAGAACAAAGCGCGCCCCTTTGATCTCACCTTTTGCAGTAACGATGTTTTCTGCCTTCAAAGTGCCATGATGGGCTTCGGCAATCTGTCGGCTGATGGAAAGGCCAAGGCCGGAATTCTGTCCGAAATCTTCGCCTTCGGGTCGATCCGTGTAGAAACGTTCAAAGACACGCTCGATGTCTTCAACCAGAATGCCAGGACCATTGTCTTCAACCATGATAACGCAATTGCCCCGCGAGCGGGTGAGCTTGACAGTGATCTTGCCGCCATCCTGGGGAACAAAGGAGCGGGCATTTTCAATAAGGTTTGTGACCACCTGCCCGATTCTCAGATCGTGACCGATGATTTGATATCCAGATTTGCCGGCTCTGGCCTTGTCGACCTCCAGCGAAAGCGCAACGGACTTCTTCGAGCTGCGTATTTCACGTGAAATATTCACCAGATCCTCAAGCAGCTTTTCCAGATTAACGCTGCGCGAGTCGGCGCGTGCCAGTTCGGCATCAAGCCGTGAGGCGTCCGAGATATCGCTGATCAAGCGGTCGAGACGGCGCACATCGTGCTGAATGATATCGGTCAGCCGTTTGCGCGATTCTTCATTGCGGGCAATGGGAAGTGTTTCCACGGCACTGCGCAATGAGGTCAGCGGGTTTTTCAACTCGTGGCTCACATCAGCAGCAAAGCTTTCGATCGCGTCGATCCGGTCGTAGAGCGCGGTCGTCATTTCACGAAGAGCGATCGAAAGGTTGCCGATTTCGTCCCGTCGTCTGGAAAAGTCAGGGATTTCCTCGCGCGCTTTTGCACCGCGGCGTACGCGCACCGCAGCAGCAGACAAACGGCGTAGCGGGTTTGCAATGGTTGAGGACAGGAGCAATGAAAGCGCGACGTTGACAAGCGTTGCGATGCCAAACACACGAATAATCGCCAGGCGCTCGGCATGCACGATCTTGTCGATATCACCAGCTTGCGTGGAAAGCAGCAGAACCCCCAGAACTGCGCGGAAACGCTGAACGGGCACTGCGACCGAAACAATCAGCTCACCCTTTTCAGTGGTGCGCACTACCGCGCCGCGCACACCGGTCAGTGCATTCATGACTTCAGGGTAGATTGAACCGTCGCCACCGGGCGACTCTTTATATAAAGGCAGGTTACCAGGTTGCAGCAGCCGGTTGAACCATCGGCTTAAACGACCCGAGAAACCTTCAGCCTCGTCATCCAACGGAGCAAGATCATATCTGAGAACCTGTGCGCCTGTATAAAGATGTTTGGAGTCCAGGATCATGCTGGCATCGGCATCATAGATACGAGCACGGGTCCGGGTCGGTGAGATGAGCCGCCGCAAGATGGGGGCAACCTTTTGCGGAACGATGGGAAAATCGAGGTCCTCATCATTCGGGATCGGTGTGATGCTTTGCCCCGCCTGCAGCTCAAGCAGCTTTTGCGGATCAATGGTTATGGAGTTTGTATCAACGGAAGCTGATGCCGAGATTGCACCGGAAATAATTTCGCCCTGAGTGAGAAGACTTTCCACGCGGGCGTCAATCAGGCCTTCGCGGAACTGATTGAGATAGAGAATGCCGCCAACCAGGATCACCAGCGCGGTCAGGTTGAAGAAAACAATCTGGCGGGTGAGGCTCGAAAACAGCGCGTTGCCGAAAATGCGCCGGGCAAGAACAAACGGGCGAGAGAGTAAACGTCTCTTGCGGCGCCCGGCATAGGCCGGGCGGTCAGATACATCCAGTTCGGCTTCGCCTGTATTCTCGGCCAAATTCAATTAACCCGTTCAGCGTGTCGGGGCAGCGTTCAGGCTGCCTCGCGGAAACGATAACCCACGCCATACAGGGTTTCTATCATGTCGAATTCATCGTCAACCACTTTGAACTTCTTGCGAAGCCGCTTGATGTGGCTGTCGATGGTGCGGTCGTCGACATAAACCTGCTCGTCATAGGCTGCGTCCATCAGAGAATCGCGGCTTTTGACAACACCGGGGCGTTGCGCCAGCGATTGAAGGATCAGGAATTCGGTCACAGTCAATGTCACCGGCTCACCTCTCCAGGTGCAGGTGTGGCGTTCTTCATCCATCACCAGCTGTCCACGCTCCAGCGTGCGCACTTCTGCGGGCTGTCCGCCTTTGGCGATGGCAGCTGCTGCCGACTCACGGTTTGCAATGCGCCGCAGGATGGCTTTCACCCGCTCGACAAGAAGACGTTGGGAAAACGGTTTGGTAATAAAGTCATCCGCGCCCATCTTCAAACCGAAGAGTTCATCGATTTCTTCATCCTTGGAGGTGAGGAAGATCACCGGCAGGTCGGATTTCTGACGCAGGCGGCGCAAAAGCTCCATTCCGTCCATACGTGGCATTTTGATGTCGAAGATGGCCAGTTGCGGCGGGCGGGCCAAAAGCCCATCAAGCGCGGACGCACCATCTGTATAGGTCTCGACTTTATATCCCTCGGCTTCAAGCGCGATCGATACCGAGGTCAAAATATTCCTGTCGTCGTCCACCAGCGCAATTGTTTGCATTTCGGCTTTCTCCACTAACATTTCAGCGTATCTCCCCTGCGGTGGAAAAATGTCAGCCCCATTCCTCACGCCCCGCAAGACACGCTCGCTAATGAGGATAAAGGTGGAACAAATTGTGGCAAGGGCAAAAATTCTTTTCTTTATGAGCATGTTGGAGTCTCGATCACGGCTGCGGATTGGAGGTCGCAGACTCCAAAATTCAAACGATTTATATTTTTTGGTTAATAATTAAATCGATTAAATTATTGAATTAATTATAAAAATCCCATTTCCTGCTGTTGCGTTTTAAAAAATTTCATGTCTAAGGTCGCCAAAATCAAACCCGAATAACTGGAAGCAAAGGAATTGGGTCATGGAGGAGTTGGGCGTACGTAACCCGAATGCGGGCATTGGCGCGATTGGTTTCAGGAAATTGAAGACTGTGCGCTACAATTTTCTGGAGGCTGCCCTTTATGAGGAAGCTATCCGCAATGGTGAAGCCGAAATCACCGCTGACGGGGCTTTGCGCGCTGTAACTGGCCACCACACCGGCCGTTCCGCTCAGGATAAATTTGTTGTTCGTGACGAAAACACCGAAGACAATATCTGGTGGGATAACAACAAGCCGATGGCTCCACGCCATTTCGAGCAGCTTTTTGATGACATGCTCGCTTATGCTGAAGGCAAGTCTCTTTACGTTCAGGACCTCGTTGGCGGCGCTGACGCTGACAATGCGCTGCCGACCCGCGTGATCACGGAATTTGCATGGCACTCCCTGTTCATCCGCAACCTCTTGATCCGCCCAGAGCGCGAAGCGCTTGAAGGTTTCGAAGCAAAGTTCACCATCATCGACCTGCCTGGCTTCAAAGCAAACCCGGATCGTCATGGCTGCCGCACCGAAACAGTGATTGCCTGTGACCTCGTTAACGGCGTTGTTCTGATTGGCGGCACCGCTTACGCCGGTGAAATCAAGAAGTCTGTGTTTACGGCACTCAACTACATGCTGCCGGCAAAGAACGTGATGCCGATGCACTGCTCTGCAAACGTTGGCCCGGATGGCGACACTGCCGTATTCTTCGGCCTTTCCGGCACCGGCAAGACCACGCTTTCTGCTGACCCATCCCGCACGCTGATCGGCGACGATGAGCATGGCTGGGGCGAAAACGGCGTCTTCAACTTCGAAGGCGGCTGCTACGCCAAGACTATTCGCCTTTCCGCTGAAGCTGAGCCGGAAATCTTCGCAACAACCAAGCGTTTCGGCACAGTTCTGGAAAACGTTGTTCTCGACGAAAACCGCGTTCCGGATTTCGACGATGGTTCGCTGACGGAAAACACCCGTTGTGCCTACCCGCTGCACTTCATTCCGAATGCATCGGAAACCGGCACATCCGGTCATCCGCAAACCATCATCATGCTGACAGCTGACGCATTTGGCGTTCTCCCGCCGATTTCCAAGCTGACACCGGAACAGGCCATGTACCACTTCCTGTCGGGTTATACCGCCAAGGTTGCTGGCACCGAGCGTGGTGTGACCGAGCCGGAAGCAACATTCTCCACCTGCTTTGGCGCTCCTTTCATGCCGCGCCACCCGTCAGAATACGGAAACCTGCTGCGTGACCTGATTGCCAAGCATGAAGTGAATTGCTGGCTCGTTAACACCGGCTGGACCGGCGGTGCCTATGGCATTGGCTCGCGCATGCCGATCAAGGCGACCCGCGCACTGTTGACCTCTGCTCTTAACGGTTCGCTGAATGAAGTTCAGTTCCGCGTGGACGAAAACTTCGGCTTTGAGGTTCCGGTTGCTGTTGACGGCGTCGACACAAAGATCCTCGACCCGCGTTCGACCTGGGCTGATGGCGATGCTTACGACGCGCAGGCCCGCAAGCTGGCTGACATGTTCATTGCGAACTTCGCCAAGTTCGAAGCCCATGTTGATGGTGGCGTTCTCAATGCTGCCCCCGGCATTTCTCTGGCAGCCGCTGAATAAGCATCCAGCAACGATTCACGTGAAACCCGGCGTTTAAAACGCCGGGTTTTTTCGTTATGTAGGGGGCATGGCAAGCAGTGACCTTCATATTAAAGACAATATCGTAATCGCCGGCTGGGAGCTGAGCGAGCAATTCGTTCTGGCAGGCGGACCTGGCGGGCAGAATGTCAACAAGGTCTCCACCGCGGTTCAGCTTTTCTTCAACTTGGCAGGGTCACCGGCTTTAAGCGATGCTGTGAAAGCGCGCGCTGCCAAGCTTGCCGGTCGAAGGCTTTCAAAAGAGGGCGTTCTGCTGATTGAGGCCAATCGGTTTCGATCCCAGGAACGCAATCGCGAAGACGCACGTGAACGGTTGAAAGACCTGATCCTGCAAGCCTTGGCACCGCCACCCCCGCCACGCAAAAAGACGAAACCGACAAAGGGCTCTGTGGAACGCAGGTTGAAGGCAAAGGCGGGGCGCAGCGAAGTGAAAAAAATGCGTGGCCGCCCTCGCGATGACTGACGCCGCCTGAAAGCGGCTTTCCCGTTGCCAACGAAATGGAGCTGCAGGCCTTAAAGCAGTTGCAATTTATTCCCTTCTAACGTCAGATATGTCGAAAGAGTTGCACGGGAGAAAAGCAATGGGATTTTTCAGTTTCATCAAATCGGCAGGCAAGAAGCTCGGCATTGGCGGTGACGAGGAAGCACCGGATGCTGAAGCGGTCAAGAAGGAGCTGGAGTCTCACGGCTTGGGCACCGATGATGTTCAGGTTGAAGTTGTTGAAGACAAGGTCGTGCTGAAGGGCGCGGTCAAGGATCAGTCGATCTTTGAAAAAGCCGTGGTTGCTGTTGGCAACACGCTCGGGATTTCCGGTGTTGAAGCCGATGACCTCAAAGTGGGCGATTCTGCTGCCGCCGATCCGGTTTTTCATACCGTTGAAAAGGGTGACAACCTTTGGAAGATTGCCGAAGCGCAATATGGCAAGGGTAATGGCCCAAAATACGAGATCATTTTTGAGGCCAACAAGCCAATGCTGAGCCATCCTGACAAAATCTACCCTGGTCAGGTGCTGCGTATTCCGCCGCTTGATTGATCTGAACCGATAAGAGGCTGATGTGCTTATACTGCGACGTGGTTTCCTGGCAGGCACTTCGGCCTATCTTTTTTCAGCTGATATGCTGAAGGCTGGGGTCGGCTATGAACCAAGGCGCGGCTCCAAAGAGCGCAAGGCAATTCTTGATGCCTTGCGCCCGGCTATCGAAGCGCAAATGCGCGGGCCGGTCGAATTTGTTATCAACCGGATGCGTGTTGAAGGTCCATGGGCCTTTGTGGTCGCCGATCCGCAGCGACCGGGCGGTCGACCCATCAACATTTACAACACGGCTTTCGCAAATGATGCCGATTTTATGGACTCAATGACCGTCTACGCCTTGTTGCTTTTTGACAATGGTCGCTGGAACCTGCTTGATCACGCCGTGGGTCCAACGGATGTGTTCTATGAGATTTGGCCTGAGCGCTTTGGCGCACCGCGCGGCATTCTGGGTCTCAGGTGATTTGAAGTGGCCTTCACGCTTCCAAATGGAATAAGGCATATCCCGGCCTATCTCGACCGAGCCGGTCAGGAAGCGCTGATTGAGGTAATACGCAGAATTGTAGCAAAGGCCCCGCTTTATACACCGCACATGCCGCGCTCCGGGCAGCCCATGTCTGTTCGTATGACCAATTGCGGCAAGCTGGGCTGGTATACGGACAAGGCGAAGGGGTATCGCTACATTGCCGAACACCCCGAAACCGGTGATCCCTGGCCGGATATACCGCAAGAATTGCTGGATATTTGGCGTGAATTTTCCGGTGTGGAAAAGGAACCCGAAGCTTGCCTGATCAACTTCTACGCAACCGATGCCAAAATGGGGTTGCATGCCGACATCGATGAAGAGGCGTTTGAGTGCCCGGTTGTCTCAGTTTCGCTGGGCGATGATTGCCTGTTTCGGGTGGGAGGATTAAGCCGCAAGGACAAGACGCAGTCTTTTCGGCTTTGCAGTGGTGATATTGTCGTGATTGGCGGTGAAAACCGCAAAGCCTTTCACGGTGTTGACCGCATTTATGCGGGCACGTCGGACCTCTTGAAAAATGGTGGTCGCATCAACCTTACCCTGCGCCGGGTAAACCCTTAAAGCAGGGACTCAGAGTTTGCGCAAAGCAACCTCTTCGATGAGGTGATTTTGTCCCTTGCGCAGAATGAGATCGGCGCGAGGTCTGGTGGGGAGAATGTTCTGGCGCAGATTTTTCAGATTGGTTTTGTGCCAGAGACTTTCGGCAATAGTGTTCGCCTCATTCTGGCTGACGCGGGAGTAACGGTTGAAGTAGGACTCCGGGTCCATAAACGCCGTCTCGCGCAGTTTCATAAAGCGATCCACATACCAGGAGTGGATCAGTTCCTCTTCCGCATCGATATAGATGGAGAAGTCGAAAAAGTCCGAAACCATTGGCACGATCTTGCCGTCTGCAGGCAAATCGCGTGATTGCAGCACATTAATGCCCTCAAAAATCAGAATATCGGGCCTGTCCACGATCTGAAACTCGTCCGGCAGAACATCATAGGTCAGGTGCGAGTAGCGCGGAGCGCGTACATTCGGCTGACCCGCTTTGATAGCTGAGAGAAAGCGCAGAAGCGTTCCGATGTCGTAGCTTTCCGGAAAACCTTTACGGCTCATCATGGCCTGATCTTCCAGAACGGCATTCGGGTAAAGAAAGCCATCAGTTGTCACCAGATCAACCTTGGGGCTGGACGGCCAGCGCGCCAGAAGCTGTTTCAGGATGCGGGCTGTAGTGGATTTACCGACAGCAACAGAACCGGCAATGCCAATAACAAAAGGCGTCTTCGTTACATTATCCATGCTGAGAAAGCGCTTGCGCTGTTCAAACAGCATTTGTGACGATTCAACATGGGCCGACAGAAGACGCGACAGCGACAGATAAATGCGGCGAACCTCGGAAATGTCGACCGGATCATTGAGCGATCGCAGTTGCTCAACCTCTTCCGCAGAAAGGGTCAGCGGTGTATCGGCCCGGAATTTCGACCATTCTTCAGCTGAGAAGAAACGATAGGGCGAGTATTCTGTCGCCTGGAAATGATCCAGCGTGTCCAACTCCCCGATCATATTCGTCATAGCGTCCATTTAACCGTTCCGGCCTGCCTTCTCCGCAAGGCCTGACTGACTGGTCCGGCGTTGCAACTCTGCAAACACCTGTTCTAGCGGTATTCCAGCAATTTTCAATACAACGAGCAGGTGATAAAGCAGGTCAGCGGATTCCTTGACCAATTCCTCATTATTATTGGTAACTGCCGCGATGGCCGCTTCAACAGCTTCTTCGCCAAGCTTCTGGGCTGCCTTTTCCTGCCCCCTGGCAACCAGCTTTGCTGTCCAGGATTCATCTGGCGAGGCTTCGGCGCGTTTCGCAACGATCTCTTCCAGATCAGAGAGTGTAAAATCGCTCATGCGCCTTCTCCCGGTGCATCCAGACGTATGGCAATGCCATGATCCGCCATATATTGTTTGGCCTCACCAATCGTGTAGGTGCCGAAGTGGAAGATGGATGCGGCAAGAACCGCAGTCGCGTGCCCTTCCTTGATACCATCAACCAGGTGATCCAGTGTGCCCACACCGCCAGAGGCAATCACCGGCACCGAAACGCTGTCGGCAATCGTTCGGGTTAGCTCGATATCATAGCCGCTCTTCTGACCATCCTGATCCATCGAGGTGAGCAGAAGCTCGCCAGCACCCTTTTCAACCAGCGTGTGGGCGAATTCAACGGCATCAATGCCGGTTGGCGTGCGCCCGCCATGGGTGAAAATTTCCCAGCGCGGCGTCTCGCCCGGCTTGGAAACCCGCTTGGCATCAATGGAACCCACAATGCACTGGTTGCCGAACTTGTCTGCAGCTTCAGCCACAAAATCCGGGTTTTTCACTGCAGCCGAATTAATCGATACCTTGTCGGCGCCAGCCAGCAAGAGCTTGCGAATATCCGCCGTGGTGCGAACGCCGCCGCCAACGGTAACCGGCATAAAACAATGTTCCGCCGTGCGGGCCACAACATCAAAAATTGTGTCGCGATTGTCTGACGATGCGGTGATATCGAGAAAGCAAAGCTCGTCTGCGCCGGCGGCATCATAGGCCTTGGCCGATTCCACCGGATCACCGGCGTCAATGAGATTTACGAAGCTCACGCCTTTCACAACGCGACCGTCTTTGACATCAAGGCAGGGAATAACGCGGGCTTTTAAGGTCATCGCACATTCTCCTTGGCGGCACGGATGATTGCCAGCGCCTGGGCGGGGTCCACACGACCATCATAGAGCGCACGGCCCGAAATGGCTCCTTCCAGAACTGCCGCATCCGGCTCGCACATGCGGCGGATGTCGTCCAGTGATGCAAGGCCGCCCGATGCGATGACCGGAATGGAAACAGCATTGGCGAGGTCCATTGTAGACTCCCAGTTGATGCCGGTCAGAATGCCGTCGCGGTCAATGTCGGTATAGATGATGGCAGCAACGCCGGCACCTTCGAACTTTTTGGCAAGTTCGATCACGCCCAGCTCGGAAGCTTCGGCCCAGCCCTCAACAGCTACCTTGCCCCCCTTGGCGTCAATGCCGACGGCGATCTTGCCGGGGAACTGTTTGCAGGCCTCGATAACCAAATCAGGATCGCGCACTGCCACGGTGCCGAGGATTACGCGCGCAAGTCCCTTGGAAAGCCAGTTTTCGATGTGTTCCAGAGTGCGGATACCGCCACCTAATTGCACCGGGTTTTTCGTCGCCTTGATGATCGCTTCAACGGCAGCGCCATTGACGCTTTCGCCAGCGAAAGCCCCGTTCAGGTCCACCACATGCAGCCATTCAAAGCCCTGATGCTCAAAGGCCAGAGCCTGCGCTGCCGGGTCGGGATTATAAACGGTTGCCTGCTCCATGTCGCCCAGTTTCAGGCGAACGCATTGACCGTCTTTCAAATCGATAGCGGGGAATAGGATCATGGTATCAGGGCTTCCATTTCAGGAAATTAGTAATGAGGAGGTGGCCGAGGCGCTGGCTCTTTTCGGGGTGGAACTGCGCGCCTGCCTTGTTGCCGTCTGCGACGAATGCGGTAACTGCGCCGCCGTAATTGGTCGTCGCAATCACATTGGCCGTGTCTTCGGCATTGATGTGGTAGGAGTGCACGAAATAGGCGTGCAGGCCGTCCTCGCCGGTTGGAATACCCTCAAACAGCGGGTGCGGGTTTTGGATGTCCAGCGTGTTCCAGCCGATTTGCGGGATTTTCAGGCCTGGATCGGAAGGCTCGATCATTTTTACGTCGCCTTTGATCCAGTCAAATCCCTCAGTTGTTGCTTTTTCCAGCCCGCGCGTTGCCATCAGCTGTGTGCCAACGCAAATGCCCAGAAAAGGCTGGCCGCGCTTTTGAACAGCTTCTTCAATCGCCTCAAACATGCCCGTGACGGAATCAAGACCGGCGCGGCAATCGGCATAGGCACCAACGCCTGGCAATACGATGTGGCTGGACTTGGCAACAACATCGGGATCATCCGTCAGAATGATTTCATGCGGCAGACCGGCCTTGCGCACGTCGCGCTCGAAGGCCTTCGTGGCTGAGCGCAGATTTCCCGAACCATAGTCGATAATCGCAACACGCATCAGGGGCGTCCCTTTTCATAATCCATCAGGCCGAGGGCGAAAGTGTTTCCGGCTGAAGGTAGTGGCTTGTTTGTGGGCTGCCAGCCGCGAGGGGCCTCGCGTTCCGGCGTCACAGTCACGCTTCCATAAAACATTGCTTCCGCATCGCCAAGGCTTTGCGCACTAATTACAGCCTGTTGCTGCCAGCCTGCCTTTTCCAGCCTGGAAATCTGCCAGTTGCGCGCTTCCAGCCCCCACAAAATGCCCAAAGCCAGGGAAAATGCCGATGCGGGCAGATCAAGGAAGGGATCCAGGCTGATCAGGAACACGCCTGCCTCAAAGGCAAAAAGCACAACTGCTTCCAGATAAAGCCGCTTGCTCAAGGCCCAGAGAAAGGGAAACAGAGCAGCCCAGATAGCAAAACCGTCTTTGACAAAACGGTTTCGTTCACTTCGGGCTTCACCACCTGGTGGAGAAAGTACGATATATGAGCCCATCTGGGTTGCTTCCGGAATTATCCGTCAGACGAGGGTGCCCTTTGTGGAGGGAACGCGCGAGGCCTGACGCGGGTCAATCTCAACGGCTGTGCGCAGCACGCGCGCGACCGCCTTGAAACATGTCTCGGCAATATGGTGATTATTGGCACCATAGTGGTTCATGACATGCAACGTAATACCGCCATGCTGGGCCAGCGCCTGAAAGAACTCGCGCACCAGCTCGGTATCAAATGTGCCCACTTTCGGCGCGCTGAATTCAACATTCCAGACCAGGAAGGGGCGACCCGAAAGGTCAACGCCTGCCTTGGTCATGGTTTCATCCATCACAAGGTCAAGCGAAGCATAGCGCGTGATGCCGCGGCGGTCGCCAAGCGCTTTTGAAATCGCCTGACCGATGGCAATACCGGTATCTTCCACCGTGTGGTGGTCATCAATGTGAAGGTCGCCCTTCGCCTCTATCTCCATGTCAATCAGCGAATGGCGTGAAAGCTGGTCCAGCATATGGTCGAAGAAACCAATGCCGGTTGAAATTTTCGATGCGCCGGTGCCATCCAGATTGACCGAAACGGAAATATCCGTCTCGTTGGTTTTGCGCGAAATGCTGCCCGTGCGGGCACCCTTACGGGTTGATGTCTCACTCGACATTGCGAAACTCCACTTATTCTGCGCTTGTCCTTATCAGGCGCGGTCAAAAATATCCAGAAGATCAATGTGATGAATTCATTCCGCGCGGTGATCTTTGGGCCTATCCCTTTGCATTCACCATCATCATGCCTAAATAGGTTTCAGATAACGGGCGGCAAACGCTTACAAGCAAAGTGGAAATATTCATGAGCGAACACAATCCATTCGGCACCATGCATGCCACAACCATCATCACTGTGCGCAAAGGTGGCAAGGTGGTGATGGCCGGTGACGGTCAGGTGAGCCTTGGCCAAACTGTTATGAAGGGCAATGCGCGCAAGGTGCGGCGCATTGGCAAAGGTGATGTGATTGCAGGCTTTGCTGGCGCAACAGCTGATGCCTTCACACTTCTCGAAAGGCTGGAGAAGAAGCTGGACCAGTATCCCGGACAGCTGATGCGCGCTGCCGTGGAACTGGCAAAGGACTGGCGTACCGACAAGTACTTGCGCAATCTGGAAGCGATGATGCTGGTGGCGGACAAGGACATTACGCTCGCAGTCACTGGTAACGGCGATGTTCTGGAGCCTGAGCATGGCACGATGGCGATTGGTTCAGGCGGCAATTATGCCTACGCTGCAGCGCGTGCCTTGATGGATACAGACAAGAGTGCGGAAGATGTCGCCCGTCGCGCCATGGAGATCGCCGGTGACATATGCGTATACACCAACGGCAATATCGTGATGGAAACGCTGGACGCAGCTGAGTAAAAACCCAGAGTAATTTTGAACTGGATAATTGAATGACAACTTTTTCTCCCCGCGAGATCGTATCCGAATTGGACCGCTTCATTATCGGCCAGCAGGAAGCCAAGCGTGCCGTGGCAATTGCACTTCGCAATCGCTGGCGTCGTCAACAGCTGGATGATGACCTGCGCGATGAAGTGATGCCGAAAAACATCCTCATGATCGGCCCGACCGGTGTGGGCAAAACCGAAATTTCCCGTCGGCTGGCAAAACTCGCCAACGCGCCCTTTATCAAGGTGGAAGCAACGAAATTCACCGAGGTTGGTTATGTCGGCCGCGATGTTGAGCAGATCATCCGCGATCTGGTTGAAGCCGGTATCATGCTGATCAAGGAAAAGAAGCGTGCAGACGTGCAGGCCAAGGCGCATAAGAATGCGGAAGAACGCGTTCTGGATGCCCTCGTTGGTTCAACCTCCTCACCGGCCACACGCGACAGTTTCCGCAAGAAACTGCGCGATGGTCTTCTCGACGACAAGGAAATTGAAATCGAAGTCAGCGATACGGCAGGCCCGGCAGGCGGATGTGAAGTTCCCGGCATGCCCGGTGCCAATATCGGCGTTCTCAACATTTCCGACCTTCTCGGCAAAGCCATGGGCGGACAG
>JBNKQT010000016.1:0-12343 GCA_050297115.1 Ensifer sp.
TGAATTTATTTGGACAAAATATACAAACTGACCGGCTAACCGGCAAATTCTCCCGTATTAATACCTAAAAAAAACGCCCCAAAACCGGGGCGTATCTTCTAGCAGTCACGACATATTCTACTCAATAACTGCGTCACGCAAAGTGGTCAGCTGATAGATGAACTCTTCCAGCTTGGAACGGTGTTCATGATGCTGGGCATCTTCAAGCTCAGAGCGGGCAGCTTCAATACGCCTATCCAGATCATCCTCGCTCAAGTCCTTTACATGGACAGCAGATTCGGCGAGCAGCGTGCAACCAGAAGGAAGAACGTCTGCAAAGCCGCCAAACACAACATATTTGTCGCTATTGCCGTCAGCAGCTTCCACGGTCACGATGCCCGGCTTGATGGTCGTCATAACCGGTGCATGGTTTGCCATGATGGTCATCTCGCCGTCTGTGGCCGGAATGGCCACCGAAAGCACTTCCGAAGACACCAGAAGGCGTTCGGGAGAAACGAGTTCAAAATTGAAGCTGTCAGCCATGACGTTTCACTTTTCTCATATTATATCTGAAGCGGGATGGGATGGCGCGAGGGTTTCTCGCGCCACATCCGATTAAGCAGCTTCAGCAGCAAGCTTCTGAGCCTTTTCGACTGCTTCTTCCATGGAACCAACCATGTAGAAAGCAGCTTCCGGCAGGTGGTCGTATTCACCCTCAACCAGACCCTTGAAGCCCTTGATCGTGTCTTCAAGAGAAACAAGCTTGCCCGGAGAGCCGGTGAAGACTTCAGCAACGTGGAACGGCTGCGACAGGAAGCGCTCGATCTTACGAGCACGTGCAACCGTCATCTTGTCTTCTTCAGACAGTTCGTCCATGCCGAGGATGGCGATGATGTCCTGCAGAGACTTGTAGCGCTGCAGTGTACCCTGAACGGCACGAGCAACATTGTAGTGCTCTTCACCAACGATCATCGGGTCAAGCATACGCGAAGACGAGTCAAGCGGGTCAACAGCCGGGTAGATACCCTTTTCCGCGATCGAACGGTTCAGCGTGGTCGTTGCGTCAAGGTGAGCAAACGATGTTGCCGGAGCCGGGTCGGTCAAGTCGTCGGCGGGAACGTAAATAGCCTGAACCGAGGTAATGGAGCCCTTGGTGGTCGAGGTGATGCGTTCCTGCAGAGCGCCCATGTCGGTAGCCAGTGTCGGCTGATAGCCCACAGCCGAAGGAATACGGCCGAGCAGAGCAGACACCTCAGAACCAGCCTGGGTGAAGCGGAAGATGTTGTCCACGAAGAACAGAACGTCCTGGCCCTGATCGCGGAAATGTTCAGCAACCGTCAGACCTGTCAGAGCAACACGAGCACGCGCGCCCGGAGGCTCGTTCATCTGGCCGTATACGAGAGCAGCCTTGGAACCAGCTGCAGAACCACCGTTTTCGGACGGATCCACGTTCACCTTGGATTCGATCATTTCGTGGTAAAGGTCGTTACCTTCACGGGTACGCTCACCAACGCCAGCAAACACAGAGTAACCACCGTGCGCCTTGGCGATGTTGTTGATCAGTTCCATGATGAGAACGGTCTTGCCAACGCCAGCACCGCCGAACAGACCGATCTTGCCGCCCTTTGCGTAAGGAGCGAGAAGGTCAACAACCTTGATGCCCGTTACCAGGATTTCAGCCTCTGTAGACTGTTCAATGTAAGCGGGTGCTTCTTGGTGGATCGCGCGGGTTGCCTTGGTCTTGATCGGGCCAACTTCGTCAACCGGCTCACCAATAACGTTCATGATGCGGCCGAGCGTTTCATCACCAACCGGAACCGAAATCGGAGCGCCAGTGTCACGAACTTCCTGGCCGCGAACGAGGCCCTCGGAGGAGTCCATCGCGATGGTACGAACAGAGTTTTCGCCGAGGTGCTGCGCAACTTCGAGAACCAAGCGGTTGCCGTTATTGTCTGTTTCCAGCGCGTTCAGGATCGGCGGCAAAGCGCCTTCCGGGAAGGCCACGTCAACAACAGCGCCGATAACCTGCGTTACCTTGCCAGCAACACCGGCGGCTGCCGTCTTGCTCGCTGCAGTGCTCTTGCGAGCTGCAGGCTTTGCTGCTGCGGTTTTGGCCGCGGGTTTCTTAGCCGGCGCCTTTGTTGCTGCCGCTGTTGTCTTAGGGGTAGCTGCCTTAGCCATGATCTTCCCTCTTTCTCTCAAACCTTAGAGCGCTTCGGCGCCCGAAATAATTTCAATCAGTTCGTTGGTGATCTGCGCCTGACGCTGACGGTTGTAGTTCAGTGTCAGTTTGTCGATCATTTCACCGGCGTTACGTGTCGCATTATCCATCGCGCTCATCTTCGCGCCCATTTCACCGGCGACGTTTTCAAGCAGCGCACGGAAAATCTGAACTGAAATGTTGCGCGGGATAAGATCAGCGAGGATCGCACCTGCATCTGGCTCATATTCGTAAATCGCCGCGCTGGACACCTCTTCCTCTTCAGCCACTTCAACAGAAGCAGGAATAAGTTGCTGTGCAGTCGGGATCTGCGAAATTACCGATTTGAACTCGGAATAGAAGAGCGTGCAAACATCAAACTCGCCCTCTTCGAACATACCGATCACCTTGCGGCCAATCTCATCAGCGTTATCAAAGCCGATCTTCTTGACTTCACGAAGATCTGCACGATCGACGATCATCGAAGAAAACTCGCGGCGCAGAGCATCGAAGCCCTTTTTGCCGACGCAGTAAATCTTGACCGTCTTGCCGTCCGAAATCAGCTTGCGGGCATGTTCACGTGCCAACTTCGCGATCTGCGCATTGAAGCCGCCGCAAAGGCCGCGTTCTGCAGTGCAGACGATAAGAAGGTGCGTTTGATCGTTACCATTACCGGTCATCAGCTGCGGCGCATCACCGTCAGAGCCAGCGGCTTGCGCAATGTTGGCAAGCACTGAACTCATACGCTCAGAATAAGGCCGCGCGGCCTCAACCGCCTCCTGCGCACGACGCAGCTTCGCCGCGGCGACCATCTGCATCGCCTTGGTGATTTTCTGCGTCGCCTTGACGGAGGCGATCCGGTTTTTCAGATCCTTAAGTGAAGGCATCCGTTTTCCGTCCTATTATCTTAAGGTCCAGTGATCAGGTGAAGGACTTTGCGAAGGTCTCAATAGCGCCCTTCAGCTTGCCCTTGGTGTCGTCACTGATGCTCTTATCTGTGCGGATCGCGTCAAGGACATCCTTGCCATCGTTACGCATGTAGGAAAGCAGGCCCTGCTCGAAAGCACCAACCTTGTTGACCGGCAGGCCATCGAGGTAGCCATTCACGCCAGCGAAGATAACAGCAACCTGCTCTTCGGTTTTCAGCGGCGAAAACTGCGGCTGCTTCAGAAGCTCTGTCAGACGCTGACCACGGTTAAGAAGACGCTGTGTTGCGGCATCAAGGTCAGAACCGAACTGAGCAAAGGCAGCCATTTCACGGTACTGAGCAAGCTCACCCTTAATGGAACCGGCAACCTGCTTCATAGCCTTGATCTGAGCGGACGAACCAACGCGGGAAACCGACAGACCGACGTTAACAGCCGGGCGGATACCCTGGAAGAAGAGGTCCGTTTCAAGGAATATCTGACCGTCGGTGATCGAGATAACGTTGGTCGGAATAAAGGCCGACACGTCGTTACCCTGAGTTTCGATAACCGGCAGAGCCGTCAGCGAACCAGAACCATTATCTTCGTTGAGCTTGGCAGAACGCTCAAGCAGACGAGAGTGCAGGTAGAAAACGTCACCCGGGTAAGCTTCACGACCTGGCGGACGACGAAGCAGCAGGGACATCTGGCGGTAGGAAACAGCCTGCTTGGAAAGGTCGTCGTAACCGATCAGAGCGTGCTGGCCGTTGTCACGGAAGTATTCGCCCATCGCGCAGCCAGCAAACGGTGCAAGGAACTGCATTGGAGCAGGATCCGAAGCCGTAGCGGCGATAACGATGGAGTAGTCAAGAGCGCCACGCTCTTCGAGAACCTTCACGAACTGTGCGACTGTGGAACGCTTCTGACCAACAGCAACGTACACGCAGTACAGCTTGTCTTCTTCCGGGCCGTTCTGGTGGATCGGCTTCTGGTTGAGGATCGTGTCGAGAATGATAGCGGTCTTACCGGTCTGACGGTCGCCAATCACAAGCTCACGCTGGCCACGACCAACCGGGATCAGAGCATCGATAGCCTTGAGACCAGTGGACATTGGCTCATGAACCGACTTACGCGGAATGATGCCAGGTGCCTTGACGTCAACGCGAGCGCGCTTCTTGGCCTTGATCGGGCCTTTGCCGTCGATCGGGTTGCCAAGAGCGTCAACAACGCGGCCAAGCAGTTCCGGACCGACAGGAACGTCCACGATAGCGCCAGTACGCTTAACCGTGTCACCTTCCTTAATGTCGCGGTCGGCACCGAAGATAACCACACCAACGTTGTCGGTTTCCAGGTTCAACGCCATGCCGCGAATTCCACCGGGGAATTCCACCATTTCACCAGCCTGAACATTGTCGAGGCCGTAAACGCGGGCAATACCGTCACCGACGGAAAGAACCTGGCCGACTTCAGAGACTTCTGCCTCTTTGCCGAAATTTTTGATTTGATCTTTAAGAATTGCGGAAATTTCCGCGGCGCGGATATCCATCAGCCAACCTCTTTCAGTGCAAGCTTAAGGGTAGAAAGTTTTGTGCGAAGCGACGTATCGATCTGACGTGAACCAACCTTGACGATCAGCCCACCCAAAATCGATGCATCAACAGTGACGTTGAGCGTCACTTCTTTTCCGGTGACGCCCTTGAGCGCCGCCTTCAATTCTTTTTCCTGCGCTGCAGTCAGTGCATGCGCGGAAGTGACATCAGCGGATACTTCGCCGCGCTCACGCGCTGCGATATTGCTGAATGCTTTAATCATGCCGGGAACGGCAAAAAGACGACGGTTCTGCGCGGCAACCTTGATGAGGTTCGCTGCAATGCCAGTCATTTTTGCCTTGGCGAGAATAGCGGAGATTGCGGCAAGCTGCTCATCAGCAGCGAAGACCGGGCTCTCAACAAGACGCTTCAGATCTTCGCTTTCACCGATCATCTTCTGAAACGCAGCAAGATCAGCCTCAACCTTCTTGACGCTATTGGATTCCTGCGCCAGCTCAAAAAGCGACGACGCGTATCGTTCTGCAACTCCGGAAACAAGCTGAGATGTGTCTGCCACGGGCGATAGCTTCTCTTATGTTTTCTCAGCACCCAACATCCGCCAGTAAGGCGATTTGTTAAGGCGCTGATTTTGCTGCCATTTACTTCAGATTTTGCGGGCTTGGCACCCACTTCCCCCTGAAATTCGCGGTTCTCCTAGCATAGGATGTTCAGACTCGCAACACATCCAGAGCCCATGAATCGCAATAGTTTGGCCTTCTTTTATCTTTTTTCCCGGCATTGTTTCACCCGGCACACAAAAGAGCGGCTCAAGCGAAGCCGGATTCCACGCTCAAACTTCAAAAATATCCAAAAACATGACCCAGGAAAACGACCGCCCCAACAGCCTGAACAACCAGTGCCAAACCGTTAAAATAGAGACGCCCGCGATCAAAGATCAGAGCGATGATACGACCCACCACAGAGAAAAGAAAGGCTGTACCCATGGCAAGTTCAGAAAGCGGGTTGGAGATCAATAACGCCACAAGCCCCGCCCCCAATGCAAAACCGCCGGCGGACCGGATAGCTGCCATCACGCGATACCTTCCTTCATCGACGGCCAGTCCGCAGACTATCATCGCCAATCCGGGCGCAAAGAGGATCAGAAAGCCCACAACCGCAGTTGCAACATTGGCGCAGAAGACAACAAAGGAGGATTGATCCATCGGCATCGTAAAAGATGCATCTTCAGTCCACACATCGAACAGCCAAACAAGGGCGGCGGCAGACATCGCCGCCTGCAGGAGGAACAATAAAAAATTGATGAAACCGCTCGGGCCATCAGAGGCCGACATCATGGAAAGAAGCCGACCAAAGGCAGCAAAGCCAAGCGCACCGCCAAGAACAACATATATGAAGGGCTGATCGAACAGATACGCACTGACACCGAGTCCCGCCATAAAACCACCGGCAACCCGCAATTCACCCAAAGCCCCTTCACGCCCTTCTCGGGAAGCAAACCCCCAGCGCTGCCCCAACGGGCGCGCAGTGATCACGAAAATTAAACCGACGACGATTGTTACAAGTGCTGAGACTTGTGCGAGTTGCGCGCCCAAGGAAGCAGGCCACGCCGGCATTGTCAGTTCCATACTGGTCCCCCTGAAATTCATCTCCCTATAACGCATTTCAGACTGTGCGCGAACAGACCACAATCCGAAGGCGGTGGAAATCCGTAGCGTCATGGCAAAAAAATCACAAACTGATTTGCCATGAACAGGCCACATTTGGGCTCATAAGTCGCTTTTTGGCACATAGGCTTTTGGAATGAAGACAAAATACAAACTGCTGATTGGATTATTTACGACATTGTTGATGACGGCGGCCACCGCTTATGCCCTGCCCGGACCGCAGCGGATGCTCGCGCCAAATGCCTACGGTTTGAGTGAAATTGCACCCGGGATATTCACCGACAATCCCGACCGCAAAGACGATGAGCTCAAAATCATTCGCGCAGCTAACGCGACAGTGAAAAACTTCTTCCGCACGCTGGAAGCAAGCCCGCGCTACATATTCTGCACGACCATGATGTGTGAGAGAGCATTCGGTGAATACAACCGCCGTGCTGTGACCTATGGCTGGCACGCAATTCACTTGCCGCCTAAAGCCCTCAATGACCCACACCTCGGTGAAATACTTGCAGCACACGAACGTGTTCATGCAGAATTGCACATCCGGATGGGCCCGACGATGCTTTGGAAGCAGAGCATACCGAACTGGTTCGATGAAGGGTTGGCAAGCTACATTTCCAATGATGACCGGTTGAGCCTAAACCAGCCACAGTCCAATATCGACTGGATCAGACGATCTGGTACATATTGGGATTGGGGAGACTTCGTTAAGGCAAGAGGGTGGCGCGATGCCTACGGCTCCGCCTCTGCACTGGTTGCCCGGATAGATCGAGAAGTCGGAAAGGATGGATTGCGTCGATTGATCAACAGATCAAGCAAGGGCGAGACTTTCGGCACAGTTCTCAAAGAACTGAAAAACGGGTCGTGAAGGCCGTCAAACGCCGCAATCACCCTTGAATTTCACAGATGCTGATGCGCCGTCACGCGTCACCCTGATCGTGCCTTCATAAAATTGAGATTCGTACCCCTTCTCCAGCATGTTCGCATCAAGGGTCACTTCATACGGTCGCGCGCCGTGGGTGGTATAGACCATGTTGAAACCGTCTTCCCGCACAGAGCCCGATTTCATCGAAAGCTCGTGGAAGGCATGGTTGAGCGACATGAAAGCGGTCGCGTAGCTTTTCTGCTCCTGCATGGCAATTTCGTCTGGTGTTTCGGGAAGGTTGTCGAGGTCAACCTCCGGCAGATTTGTGATCAGCACAAAACGCCAGCTGTTGGGATCGTTGTAATCAAATGACTGATCGGCAAGCTGAAATGAACAATAGGCATCATTTCCGTACCAGTTGAAGTCGCTGACGGTAATATCGTCAGCCAATGCAGTTCCCGCAGTGAGCAACAGTAAAGTGGTAGCAGCACAAATTTTCATGTTTCACCCTAAAAGCATTTAGAAGAACACTATGTGCAGACTGACGGCCTCATCAACCCCTGCAAGCATCATAGGAAGCTTTGCGGATCGATATCAAGCTGCACATGAACGGACCCGCGCTGTTTGGGCCCCGCGGCAAGCATAGCACGGAGGAAAGCCTGCATGTCTGACGTCCGGCGTCCATGTACAAGCAGGCGGAACCGATAACGTCCGCGCACCAGCGCCAAGGGTGCTTCGGCAGGCCCAAGCACGGAAATGCCTTCGGCCGCCGGAGCCGCACGCCTTAAACCACGCGCATGGCCTTCTGCTTCAGCCCTGTCAGCGGCAGAAACAATAACAGACGCCAGTCGCCCAAACGGCGGAAGTAGCGCCTTCTCACGCTCGTGAATTTCGCGGTCATAAAAAGCTTCCGCATCACCGGATATAATCGCCTGCATCACCGGATGCCCCGGTTGATAAGTCTGAATGAGGCCGTGGCTCTTCAAGCCCGTTCGACCC
This sequence comes from Ensifer sp., assembly GCA_050297115.1. Taxonomy (GTDB): domain Bacteria; phylum Pseudomonadota; class Alphaproteobacteria; order Rhizobiales; family Rhizobiaceae; genus Ensifer_A. The sequence goes on from JBNKQT010000016.1 coordinate 8,163, forward strand.
GCACGCCCCGTCACCTGGCTCAGAAGCTGAAACGTTCGCTCCGCCGCTCGCGGATCACCATTTGCCAAGCCCAGGTCGGCATCCACAATGCCCACCAGCGTCATCAGGGGAAAATTGTGTCCCTTGGCCACAAGCTGCGTACCGATGATGATATCAGCCTCGCCCTTTTCGATGGCTTCCAGTTCCAGCCGCAATCGCTTGACCCCACCGGCCATATCAGAGGAAAGCACGATTGTACGCGCCTCTGGAAAGTGTCCATCCACCTCTTCGGCAATACGCTCCACGCCCGGACCGCAGGCAACGAGATGATCCAGTGTGCCGCATTCTGGGCAGGCTTCCGGTGTCGGTTCCGAATAACCGCAATGGTGACACTGAATTTGCCCGCGAAAACGATGTTCCACCAGCCAGCTCGAACAATCCGGGCATTGAAACCTGTGTCCGCAGACACGGCAGAGCGTCAGCGGCGCATAACCCCGCCGGTTGAGAAAGAGCAGTGATTGCTGCCCCTTCTCCAATGTCTTTGCAATGCCCTTGAGCATTATGGGCGACAGAAATCCGCCGCGCGCTGGCGGGTGTTTGCGCATATCCACACAATGCAGATCGGGCATAGCGGCTTCGCCGTAGCGTGTTGGCAGATGGATAGCCTGATAGCGCCCCTGCAGCGCATTCACCTGGCTTTCCACCGATGGCGTGGCCGAAACCAGCACAACAGGGAAATCACCGATGCGCGCCCTGACCACAGCCATGTCGCGTGCATTGTAAAAGACACGATCTTCCTGCTTGAACGCCGGATCATGCTCTTCGTCCACAACAATCAGACCCAGCTCGCTAAATGGCAAGAACAGTGCGGAACGCGCGCCAGCGACCACGCGCACTTCGCCCGTCACAACCTGCCGCCAGACTTTTTCGCGATTTTTCGGCGCAAGATCGGAATGCCACTCGGCAGGCTTGGAGCCGAAGCGTTCCTGAAAGCGCTCCAGAAAAGAAGCCGTCAGCGCAATTTCCGGCAACAAGATCAACACCTGCTTGCCGCGACGAAGTGTTTCGGCAATCGCTTCGAAATAAACTTCCGTCTTGCCAGAACCTGTGACACCATCAATCAGCGAAACGCCAAACTTCCCCTCGCCGACTGATTTGGTCAGTACCTTGCCCGCCGCCTTCTGAGCACCCTGCAAACGGGGTTCGGTGAATTCGGGATCGGGTTCAGCAACAATGGGGGGTGGAGGCAGGAAGACCGTTTCAAACACACCCTGCTTTACCAGGCCATCGACCACACTGGCCGAAACACCCGCCGCATGCACCAGCCCCATGCGGGTCCAGGAAAACCCATCGGACGCCAGGTCAATGACACGCTCGCGCGCGGGCGTCATCCGGGATACGTCCTTTGATACCAGACGCAAAGCCTCCACCATCGGCTCAGGGTCAAAAGCCGTGGGCGCGCGCAACGCCATACGTGCAACTAATCCGGGCGGCGAAATAGTATACTCAGCCACCCAGTCCAGAAACTTCCGCATGTCCTCAGAAAGCGGGGGGCAGTCAAACACATGTTCAATCGGCCTCAGCTTTTTGGGATCAACCTTGTTGCCTTCGCCCGCGTCATCCCAGACCACGCCAGTAACAATGCGCGGCCCCAACGGCACCTGCACGATAGACCCCGGCTCCACATGCAAATGCTCTGGAACCTTGTAAGAATAAGGTGCAGGCGCAGGCATGGGAACAAGCACAGGCACTGTGCGTGTCGCCTTGATCTCACCAAACAAATCGCGCGAATCTTTTTTCATTAGGGTCGAACTTGCCTCCCCGGCAATGGAAAAGAAAGCTATAGATCAAATAGACTGAACCGACCGTCAAACAAATTGGCTTGCGAGAATCGGAAAAAGCTTCTCTTTTAGCCCGATTGTCGCAAAGGTATTGTCATGTCGGATCAATTCAAAGGCATCATTTTGATGGCGCTGGGGTGCCTCACAATCCCCGCTGTTGATGGTTTGGCAAAAGTGCTTTCCAACGACTATTCGCCCGTCTTTGTAAGTTTTATGCGCTATGTAATGGCAGCAGCAATCGTCACTCCGTTCGCCTTTGCGGTGAGCGGCAAGAAAGTGATCCCGGCAAAACACCGTCTACTGCCCCACATCATGCGCACGGTCTTCATTATCGGCGCAATGACATCCTATTACATTGCCATTTCCAAAATCGAATTGGCGACCGCAGTTGCCTGCTTCTTCATTGGACCAATCATAGCCACAATCCTTTCAGCCTTTATCCTCAAGGAACGAATGACCGCAATGAAAGTCCTCTCACTCATCATCGGATTTGCGGGTGCGCTGATTGTGGCCCAGCCAACCGGTGGCATAGAGCCGGGCATTCTCTACGCCTTGCTCACAGGCCTCCTGTTCGGCTTCTATCTTGTGGCAACCCGCATGGCGTCCGGCGAAACGCCACCACTGCAATCGCTGACCTTCCAGAACCTATTTGGTGCCGCTTTGCTCATTATCCCAGGCATCATCTTCTGGGCCAACCCGTCACCCGAGCACTTTTTCCTCATCGTGCTTATGGGGCTGGGCTCCTGCATCAGCCACGCCATGTCCATCACCGCATTCCGCTATGCCGACGCCTCCACACTGTCACCCCTGGTTTATGCCGAACTCGTCGGTGCCGTGCTGATCGGCTATTTCGTGTTCGGTGAGATACCGTCCGTGGCTGTCTGGACGGGTGCCGCCCTCATCGTGGTCGCAGGCTTCCTGGTAATGTTTGGCAGCCGCAGGCCCACCGTTAGCAAAAATATAACCGTAACGGGGGAAGATCACGCCTAGAAACCTTGAGGCGCGATGCATGAACGACATTCTTATTTTTGCCGATGACAAGCTCATGGGTTTGCGCCAGGACTGGCTGAAGGCGATTGCCAACGAACGACGACTGGCAGAAAAAACCGTTGAGGCCTATGAGCGCGACACCCGCCAATTCTTGCAGTTTTTTGCCAAACATGGCGGTGGCCCGGCATCGCTACGCGATATCAAGGAACTTCGCCCCGCTGATCTTCGTGCCTATCTTGCAAGTCGCCGCCGGGATGGTGCAGGCGCACGAACACTTGGACGGGACCTGGCAGGCATCCGCTCTTTTCTCCGCTACCTGGAAAAGAAGGGACTGGTGAATGCGGCAGGCGCCGGTGCAATCCGCTCACCCAAACAGCCGAAATCACTGCCCAAACCACTCTCCGCAAGCCAGGCGCTTCGCGTGGTCAGCAGCAATGATCAACTGGCAGAAGAGCCGTGGATTGCCGCCCGCAATGCCGCGGTGATGGCGCTGCTTTACGGCTGCGGCCTCCGCATTTCTGAGGCCCTTGGCCTCACACCCGCCGATTTCCCGGAAACGGCAACTGCGCTTCGCATAACCGGCAAGGGAAACAAGACACGCCTTTCGCCGCTTATCCCGGCGGCACGGGAGGCTGTTACCGAATACCAGAAACTTTGCCCTTATCATCTGGAAGATGGTGCGCCGCTTTTTCGCGGAGCTCGTGGCGGTCCACTGCAACCCGCCATTATTCAGCGAGAAATGCAAAAGCTGCGCTCTGCTCTCAACCTGCCCGAAACGGCCACCCCGCACGCATTGAGGCATTCCTTTGCCACGCATTTGCTGGCAGGCGGTGGTGACCTGCGCACCATTCAGGAGCTTCTCGGCCACGCCAGCCTGTCAACCACGCAAATTTATACCGGCGTGGACTCCACCCGGCTTCTCGATATTTACGACCGCGCCCACCCGCGCGCCTGAAAAAGTCGCCCTGTTAACCATAGCGTTTAACCGAACATGAGCGCTTGCGTGCCATATTCCGGCAACAAAAATCATGGATGCGGTGGATATGAACGCCTTTTTCAAGACAGAAACGAAAACAGCCATCACGCGGGCAACTGACGTTGTCCTTTGGGCAGGCGCTATTTTGCATACGCTCGCCGCGCTCTCGCTGCTGCTCATACTCGCACTTATCTCCCCCGCACATGCCGAAGAGGACCTTTCTTGCGGCGGCAAAAACCTGCTGGCAAATCTGCAAACAGAAAACCCGAAAGCCTATGCGCAGATTGCGGCACATGTAGAAGCGATCCCCAACAGCACGGGCATCTTGTGGAAGATTGAGAAAGAAGGCGCTGCACCATCCTACCTGCTCGGCACAATGCATCTTTCCGATCCGC
>JBNKQT010000017.1:0-4585 GCA_050297115.1 Ensifer sp.
CTCTGGGCGCGCCTCCAAGAAAGCCCGGCATCTCTGGAATATGCGCTTCATAGCCCATAATGCCCATGCAAAGAAGGTTGGGTGTGGATTGAAGACTGTCAGTGGCCTCCTGCAAGGCTTTCGGCGTCGCAAAACCGCCACGGTGCATGCCGCAGTCTACTTCAAATGCAAACTTTAAATCGACGCTCTCAGATGTCGCCAACTCAGAATATTGTTTCAGTCTTTGCGGGGTGTCGACCAGCCAGGTGATATTCGCAACATGGCGAGCGCGTTGTTCTGCTGGCGTTTGCAGGGCTTGTTTGAGCGCCGCCACAGGCATTGGCTTGCCAAACAGAATGTTGGTATCGGGAAAAGCTTCCAGAACGGCGTTGGTGACGGGGAGGTGGAAGCTCATGATGCGCCGCGTTTCCAAGGCATCCATGATGTGCTTGAGAAGTGGCACGCTTGGCAAGGATTTGTCTACGACGCGTATCGTAAGCCCCGGTGGAATGGCAGCCTTGACGGCCGCGATATTGGCGTCGAGCCGGTCAAGATCGATCACCAATGTCGGCTTGTAGTAGCCCGCGTCCAAAAGCGCTTCGGACAAATTACGAAAATAGGCTTTTTCGCCATCCATCATCAGGCTCCCAGAATGCGGGCAAGGTAGGGCGAGATAAAACGGTTCTCGGGGTCAATCTCTCGCCGCACGTCCATGGCCTCGTTCCAGCGAGGATAGAGAGCGGAAAAATCAGCAGCAATCAAAGAATGCATCTTTCCCCAATGTGGCCTGCCACCGTATTTCCTGAAAATTGGCTCGGCAGCTGCGAAGAAGGCTGAGGGATCCTGTTTGGCATCGTGATGTATGGCGATGGAACAGGTTTGTCGTTGATAAAAGGGGCTCAGCCAGAAATCGTCTGCCTGAACGCAACGCACTTCCATGGGGAAATAGACCTCTGGAAAACGCGTTTCGGCGAGCTCGATAATCTCGGCAAGTGCCTTGGCGCCTTCTTCAAACGGAAGATGATATTCCATCTCGTTAAAGCGGGTTTCCCGCCCTGATGTATAGACCTTCAGCCAGTCTTCAACATAGTCCTCATCGGGCAGCTTTGCCAGCGCGTTGCCAATCAGCTTTCGCCGCAACCAGGGGAACCAGCTCGTGTAGTTACGGGCCATGCGCAAAGTGGCAATCCCGTCTTCGTCGTCCTCCGGCGGTCGTATGCTGGCCGGTGAATCAGTCATGTCGCTTGCCAGGCAGAGCGCATGGCCGGAAAAGGGAATGAAGTAGAACTCCGCAGAACGGTACTTCAGGAAATAGGCTTCAAAATCGGCCAGCATGTCGGCAATCGGGATCGACCAGCGGCGTTTGTGAATGCGATAGGTCGCGATATTCTGGATTGTCACCTCTGTCAGTGCGCCAAATGCTCCAAGGGCGACACCGCAAGCGCGGATCATATCGGCGTCGTTTTCTTCCGTAAAGACGCGCTCTTCCCCATTGCCGTCAACGAGCTTCATGCTGCGTAGCTGCGTGTGATAGGCCCCAAGCTCTGGTCCAGTACCATGGGTTGCTGTGCCAAGCGCGCCGCCAAGTGCCTGCTTGTCGATATCACCCATATTGGGCAGGCCTTGCCCGATGCCGTGGAGCAGCCGGGTCAGATCGCTGAGCTTGGTTCCAGCCCCCACGGTAGCTGTCAGGGCATTGCCATCATGGGCATAAAGGCCAGAAAAGGCTGAAAGATCGAGTATAGTGCCCTCAGTTTCAACGAGTGGCGTAAACGAGTGCCCTGAACCGGCAATGCGGAGCGGCCCTGGCGCATTTTTGATTGTGTGGCTGAGCGCATCAACGCCAGAAGGCGCCTCAATGGATTTTGGTTTGATCTTAACCGAACCGGACCAGTTTTCCCATTCAGGCATGGCGCACCTCGCTATGTTTCTGACGGTTGACAAGAATGAAGACAATACACAAAAGCGCCGAGCTAACTGCCGAGCAGCAAGCAAACCAGGCTATAGGCGTAACTGTATTGCCACTGATGAAAAGGCTGCCCAAAGCAGGCCCTAAAGCCGAGCCGAGAAGTTGTGCTGCTGGCACAAGTAAAGCTGCAGAGCGCGTGGAATCCGCTGCGACAGTCAGGCGGATTTGGAATGGAATGACGAACAGCCAGACAAAACCCAACGCCATGGCCAGCAACCAGAAAATGGCGAGGTTTGGCTGCATTGTGAATGCCGCCGCAATAATGGCAGCGACCACCGCTGCAGCCGTGAGGGTGGTTGAATGCGGCAGGCGGCTTTCCAGAAAAGTTGCCGTAGTAGCACCCGCCACTTGCGCCGCCAGACTGATGGAAACCATGAAGCCGGCAGTTTGCGCATTGATACCGGCCTCTGCGGCCAAGGGCTCCAGAAACGCCCAGACGGCCCCGAAGAACATGCAAAAAGTAAATATGACTGCAAGCGCCAGAATAGGTGCGAGCCGCAGAAGCCCTGCATTGTGCGTGTTCTCGGGCTTCGGCAACGGACCATATTCACGTGGCATCCAGATGGTGGAGATTGTTGAGAGTGCGCAGACCACTGCGACAACAAGAAAGCCGCCATAGGATCCAAAATTTTTCACCACATAGAGCGCCAGAAAAGCTGCCATGATGCTTTGCGCAACGGTTTGCATGAGTATGAAATAGCCGCCATAACGACCCGGATATCGAGACCGCGCGATCAGTTCGACCGCAAATGCAACAAGCCCGCCTTCAACCAGGCCGGCAATGCTTCGCCATAGAAGGATTGCGCCCGGTGAAGATGCCGAAGCTGTCAGAAAGTCAAACAGGGCCACGGCCAGAAGAAGGAGAGAAGCCTTGACGCGCAGGTAGCGTGCGTTGATTGCAAACGCAGCCACAACTGAACCAACCCCAACCGCCAGGATTTCAAGGGTGGCTGTAAGGGCGAGTTGGTCGAAATCGACACGTTTTTCAGACAGGAGCGCGCCAAGCAAGACCGGCTGTAGCCCCAGGATAAGTACGCCCGCAGAGCCAACCCAAAGTGCTGCCATCTGAGCAGCCCTGCTTGGATTTCCTACCAACCAGGCTTTCGAACTATCCCCCATACCTTCCCCTATCGCATTACGCTCATAATGTGACACATTGTCATATTTTGAACATTGACATCCGGTTGCCGGTAATGTCAACACGAATCTCAAAATGTGTTGAAGGATGGGCGACAGAAAGTGTCAACGACGCTAAAACCATTGAGGCGCAAACCCAAGCAGGCCAGAAGTCTCAATCGGGTAGGCGACATATTGGAGGCGGCTCTCTCGCTGATCGGCGAAAAGGGGCTGGCTGCATTGACAATGCGCGAAATCGCGACAGCGAGCGGCATGCCATTAGCCTCTGTTTATCAGTATTTTCCAAACAAATCTGCCGTCATTGAAACATTGTACAAGTCGTTCAGCGATGAAACCCGCGCGCAGCTTTCGCAAGTGCTCGAAAACATCGAGGCCGTCGATGATATTCTACCGGTCGCCTGTGAAATCATCGATCGCTACCACGCGCGCCTCGTGGAGAAGCCGGCCATACAAGATGTTCTCAACGCTGTGCAGGCGGATAAAGCGCTGCAAAGCATGGATGTTGAAGAAACGCGCGAGCAGGCCCGGCAGTTTGTTGCGGCAACGCAGGGCTTTGTAGACGAAGAGGGGCGTAGCGCTTATGCGCGCGCCGTTCACCTGCTTTTTCAGCTGGCGGGCAGCACAATACGGCTTGAAATGATGATTGGTGCGGATGATGACCAGTCGATTGTGGAAGACTACAAGAACTTGATTCGCGCCCAGCTTGCACCCTTTGGCGGTTGAGCTGAGTGTCAAACGGCAATAGCCGCAACAACCGAAAGTCCCAGATGTGTCAGTTGGTGAGCGAGTTGATCCCCGCCCAATAACCACCAATATTGCGGGTTTGAGGGGTCTGCGCCAAAGTAATGGGACAGCAGCACTTTTCCGCGATCAATGATCGAATGGATGACCCAGTCAGCAAACATGGCAATGAGGGTCAGCTTCGGCGCGATCAGCGCAAAGATAAGGCCAGTCAAGACCGCGTGTAAGGCGGTGTGGGCCATGAGTGGAAGCAGCCATCCCGTCTTGGCGCCTTTGCCAACCGCCATCCAGTTGGTTTGCAGCAAGAAATCCGCCAGAAAGTGTTTCACGCAGAAAAGCCCGACAGCGATAGCCAGCCAAAAGGCGATTGGATCAGCCGCAAGTGCTGTCATATTTGCTCCTGTCTACATGCGTTAAAATAGATTTGACGGGCGAACCTGCCAAACTATTCGCCAAGCGCCTCACAACGCAAATGACGAGGAAATAGCATTACTCGTAGATCGCACCAAAATCCAATGGCCAAAGACGCCGCTGGCGCGAAGGAGTACTCAAAGAGTCGGGCACCGCTCTAACTCAAAAGGACACTTCAGATCATATGCATAGAAAAATGGCTGGGGAACCTGGATTCGAACCAGGACTAACGGAGTCAGAGTCCGTGGGTCTACCGTTAACCTATTCCCCAACAGAAACATCGACCCAGACTGCGAAGACGTTCGCCGACGCACTCGGGATCGGAAGTTGCCCTGTCTAACAAGAAGC
>JBNKQT010000018.1:0-5182 GCA_050297115.1 Ensifer sp.
GGCGACGCATCCTTCTCTTCTGTCACATCTGTTCCGGTGCCGGCTGGCATCCTGCTGATGGGCACAGGCATGGCTGCTCTTGGCTTCGCTGGTCGCCGCAAGCAGAAGACGGCTGTTGCTGCTTAAGTCCTGTTGAAGGCAAGCAAAATTTTGAAGTGGCGGTGAGATTAAGATCTCGCCGCCATTTTTCGTTTTATGCGGAATACTTTGCATTTCCCCATTTAAAGAAAAGCGCACCTTGCGACACATGCAACACGATCAACACCCGAGCCCGCTACATTGAGAACGCCCTCTGGCGAAACAATAGCCAGCCCCTGCATCCAACCCGTCCATGGCAGCATCTGACAGTCTATGTCTCACAGGCACCACTTCCAATCTGCTCTACAACGGAATTTTGCCATCAGCGGTATGCCGACAAAGCGATACTGTGAATGTAGCCGGTAAAAGGCTCTGGACACATGACGGCCACCGAGCCCCGCAAAGGGCCCAGCGGCCAATTGAACCGAATTTTCTGGCAATCAAAGCAAACTGAGCAGCAATGCCTTGGTATTTTCAGCCGTCATCTCAATCGGATTTCCACCTGTGCTTGGATCCCGCAAAGCGGCATCGACCAGTGAGTCGATATCAGGGTCTTTCACACCAAGCTCTGTCAGGGTTTTGGGGATTTTCATGGAATCGTTGAGACGGTCCACATAGTCGCAGAAACCATCAAAGCCGCCTTCGATGCCGAGATAAGCGGATGCCTGATCGAAGCGGGCGCGGATGGCTGGCTCGTTGAATTTCAGGACATTGGGCATGCACACGGCATTGGTGGTGCCGTGGTGGGTGTGGTGAACAGCACCCACTGGATGGCTAATCGCGTGGATGGCGCCGAGGCCCTTCTGGAACGCTGTTGCGCCCATGGCGGCGGCACTCATCATATGGGCGCGGGCTTCAAGGTCTGTGCCATCGGCATAGGCACGGGGCAGATATTCCTTCACCAGCCGCATGCCTTCCAGCGCAATGCCCTGGCTCATGGGATGATAATGTGGGCTGGAATAGGCTTCCACGCAATGCGCAAACGCATCAAGGCCAGTGCCAGCGGTGATGAATTGCGGCATGCCGACAGTGAGTTCGGGATCGCAGATAACCACGGCGGGCAGCATCTTCGGATGGAAGATGATCTTCTTCTCATGGCTTACAGAATTGGTGATGACGCTGGCGCGACCGACTTCCGAGCCGGTGCCTGCTGTTGTCGGCACCGCTATGATGGGGGCAATGCCCGCCGGGTCGGCGCGGGTCCACCAATCGCCGATATCTTCAAAATCCCACAGCGGGCGGGTCTGGCCGGACATGAAGGCGATGACCTTGGCAAGGTCGAGACCGGAGCCGCCACCGAAGGCCACAACGCCATCAAAGCCGCCCTCACGGAAAACCTTGATACCCTCATCAGCGTTTTTGTCTGTCGGGTTGGAGTCGACCTCGGCAAAGAGCGCGCGGCCCATTCCGCCTGCTTCCAAAAGGTCCAGCGTGCGGGTGGTGATTTCCATCGTCGCCAGACCGCGGTCGGTGACCAGAAGCGGTTTGGTGATGCCGGCGGCCTTGCAGGCGTCGACGATTTCGGTGATCCGGCCTGCGCCGAATTTAACCTGTGTGGGATAAGACCAATTGCCAATCAAATTCATCAGCCTGTTACCTTCTTCAAGTGGTAGGATTTCGGTCGTGTGAGGTTTTGGTAGCCGATCACGGAAAGCCCGCCGCCACGCCCGGTGTTTTTGCAGCCCGTCCAGCAAAGGCCGGGGTCGAGATAGTCAGCACGGTTCATGAAGACCGTGCCGGTTTCAATTTGGTTGCCAACGCGCTCTGCCCGCTCGACGTCTTTTGTCCAGAGGCTGGCGGTGAGGCCGAATTCGCAATCATTCATCAGGCGAATGGCTTCTTCGTCGTTCTTTACCGACATGATGCCGACGACCGGGCCAAAGCTTTCCTCGCGCATGACGCTCATGTCGTGGGTGACGTTGGTGAGGATTTGCGGGGTGAGATAGGTGCCGCCATCATCCTCGGCAAAGGTCGGGATGTGGGCAACGGCACCGGCGGCCACTGCATCTTCGATCTGCTTGCGCACGAGTTTGGCAAAGCGGACATTGGCCATGGGTCCGAGTGTGGTTTCAGGATCAAGCGGGTTGCCGAGCTTGTATTCCTTCACCGTTGCCACGGCCTTTTCAACAAACTGGTCGTAGAGGCTTTCATGCACGTAGATGCGCTCAATGCCGCAGCAGCATTGGCCGGAATTGAACATGGCGCCATCAATCAGCGTGGCGACGGCTGCATCAAGATCAGCATCCTCCATCACATAGCCGGGGTCTTTGCCGCCAAGCTCGGTGCCGACACCTGCGAATGTTCCCGCAGCGGCGCGCTCAATGGCCTGCCCACCACCGACGGAGCCGGTGAAATTGATGAAGTCGAAGGCGCGTTCGTGGATCAATTGCGATGTTGTGTCGTGGTCAAGGAAGATGCTTGAGAAGACATCGACCGGTACGCCTGCAGAATGGAAGGCGGCGGCCATGCGCTCGCCGACGAGAAGAGTTTGGGCGGCGTGCTTCAAGATCACCGTGTTGCCCGCAATCAAGGCTGGGGCGACGGTGTTGATCGCCGTCATATAGGGGTAGTTCCATGGCGCAATGACCAGCACGACGCCGTGGGGGATGCGCTTGATATAGCGTTTGAAGGTCTCATCCTCGCCCACCTGGATGTCGGCGAGTGCGTCCTTGGCAATCTGGGCCATGTAGCTCGCGCGCTCGTTGAAGCCGCCAAACTCGCCGCCATAACGCACGGGTCGGCCCATCATCTTGGCGAGTTCCGGCACGATTTCGTCGTTCATTGCGCCAACGGCAGCGACGCCTGCCATCACCAATTCGATCCGCTCTTCAATCGGGCGGGCGGCCCATTCAGCCTGTGCCTCACGGGCTGCATAGGCTTGCGCGCGGGCTGTCTCAAGGTCCAATGCCTCGCGTGTGGCAAAAACCGATCCATCGATCGGCGAAATGCATTCAATTGTCGTCATGGTTCTATCCGGTTAGGCTCGTTCAAAGCCGCGTGCAATTTCATAGTCCGTTACAACGCGGTCAAATTCTTCAATTTCCCACTCTGCCGCGCGGGCGTAGTGATCCACGACACCATCGCCAAAAGCCTCGCGAAGCATTGAAGACTCTTTGAGGCATTCGCGGGCGTCGCGCAAGGTGCGCGGCAGGTGATGTTTTTCATCGTCGGAATAGGCATCGCCGGTAAAGGCATCTGGCAGGGAAAGCCCCTGCTCTATGCCTTTCAGGCCAGCGGCCAGCATGGCGGCCTGGGCGAGATACGGGTTCATGTCAGCGCCAGGAATGCGGCACTCCACACGCACGGCTTTTGTGTTACTGCCGCACAGACGGAAGGCAGCCGTCCGGTTATCGACCGACCAGACGAGCTGTGTGGGTGCGAATGTGCCTTTGGCGAAACGCTTGTAGCTATTGATATAAGGCGCCATGAAATAGGTGTAATCGCGCGCGTAAGTGATGAGACCCGCCATGAACTGGTTCATGATTTCGGACTTGCCGAGTGGTTTATTCGGATCAAAGAAGGCATTCGCGCCATCCTTCCACAGCGACATGTGGACATGCGAGGCGCTGCCCACGCGGTCTTTGTGCCATTTGGGCAGGAAGCTTGCGGCATGGCCTTGGGAAAAGGCAATTTCCTTGGTGGTGTGTTTGGCAATTGTGTGGTGGTCGGCGCAGGCCAAAGCGTCGGCATAGCGAATATTGAGTTCTTCCTGACCCGCCTCGGCCTCGCCCTTGGAGCCTTCCACCGGAATGCCCATGGCGCGCAGGCTGTTGCGCAGCGGCTGCATGATGAACTCTTCCTTGCTGGTCTGCAGGATGTGATAATCTTCGTTGTAGCCACTGATCGGTTCCAGATCGCGAAAGCCGGATTTGCGGACTTCGTCATAGCTTTTGGCGAAGAGGAAGAATTCGAGCTCCGTCGCCATGGTGGGCGAGAAACCCATGGCATGGGCGCGGGCAATCTGCTTTTTCAAAAGCTGGCGCGGGGCATGGGCAACAGGTTCATGCGTTTCGTGAACAAACTCATCGCACAACACCATGGCCGTGCGGTTTAGCCACGGAACCGGGCGCAGCGTCGTCAAATCCGGGTGCACGGTATAATCACCATAACCGGATTGCCAGCTGGTGGAGGCGTAGCCATCGGGTGTTGCCATTTCGAGATCGGTCGCCAGAAGGTAGTTGCAGAAATGCGTTTCCTCATGCCCGCTTTCAACAAAGGCTTCGGCGTGAAAACGCTTGCCCATCAAGCGGCCCTGCATATCCACAATGCAGGCCAAAACGGTGTCGATCTCACCGGCTTCCACCTGTTTCTTCAGGCTTTCAAAATCTAGTTTTCCTGCCATTTACGCCTCGATATGATCCATGCGAGTGAAGCCGGGCGCGAGGTATTCGCGCCCGGCATTGTTGGTTTTTCGAAAATCAGGTGTAGCGGTAAGGACGACCGGCCTTGGCCATGTCGTCATTATATTTGCGGAAGATTTCCACGACCTTTGCCTTGGTTTCGGATTCTGCGGCAATTTCGTCCCAGAACTTCACGGCGGCGGCTTCCACTGTTGCCCATTCAGCGTCCGGAATGGTCGTCAGTTTCATCTTGTCGCCGTTGACGCGAAGGCTGGCCTCACCACCCCAATACCACCACTGACGATGGTAGTGGCTCTGTTCCATGCAAACCATCAGCAGCATTTTAAGCTTTTCGGGAAGCTCGTTCCAGCGGTCCATATTGGCGAAGAAGTGACCAATCCAGGCACCGGAAATGTTGTTGGTGAGGAAGTAATCGGTGACGTTTGCCCAGCCAACCGTGTAGTCTTCAGTGATGCCGGACCATGCGATGCCATCAAGCTCGCCTGTCTGCATGGCAACTTCCACATCTTCCCAAGGAAGCGTCACTGGAACAACGCCGAATTGTGCCAGGAAACGACCGGCTGTCGGGAATGTGAAGACACGCTTGCCCTTCAGGTCCGCCAGCGAATTGATTGGTTCCTTGGTTGCGAAATGGCAGGGATCCCAGGAGCCTGCGGAAATGTGCTTCACGCCAACCTTGGCATATTCTTCGTCCCAGATTTCCTTCAGGCCATACTGGTTGAAGAGAACCGGCACGTCGAGCG
>JBNKQT010000019.1:0-4816 GCA_050297115.1 Ensifer sp.
GCAGTGGTGAGTTCTTTTCAACGGAAACACAATCGTGAAGCAGGATTGCGGCGGCTAGAACTTCACCATCCCCGCCTTCCTTTTCGTGAATGCGCATGGCGTTTTTGAAGACACGCAAGATATGGCTCAGGTCATGCGAGCCATCATCACTTTCACAAGCAAAAGGAATCAGTTGGGCGGCAAGCTTTTCATATGGCCTGAAGGCTTTTGACAGGTCGGTCACTGGCGAATCCCGGTTGGTCGGACAGCATAACGGGTAGCGTTTTGCGTTGGGGTGGGCAACCTGCATTCACTCCGCCTCGCCGACCTCCTTTTCTTCGTGCTGCTCCGGCCGCCGGGCCAATACCCGTTGATAGAAGAGGCCGATACCAATGAGAACTGCACCGAGGCCGATGAATGAAAGTGCGCGAAGGAAGCCCTCGAGATTTGACATATCGATGATGAAAACCTTGAGAACAGCGATGAGAACCAGTGCTGCGGAAGCCAGACGCAGGGTGACGGCATTGAGGCGCGAGCCAAGTGCAAGAAGTATAACGCCAAAGATGAGCCACACCACGGAGTAGGTGTACATTTCGCCTTGCATGAAGTCTTTCCAGTAACCGATGCCCGGCCCTTGCCAAGCCCGACGCACTGAAAGCGTTACCCATGCAAAGGCTAATATGGCTCCGCCAACCGCCAGTGCCTTCACATAAAGGTCTGGTCGCTTGCCACGCGCGTAGTAGGCAAGGCCGAATATCGCAAGCGCTGGAAGAAGGTAGCCGAGAAGAAGCAGGTTGAAGAACGGATATGCACCTGTCAGTTCGCCGCTGATATATGGGTTGAGGCCCACCAAATGGGCAAACAGGGATGAAAGAAGTGAAATGCCACCCACAAGCATGGAGCCCCAGCGGAAGACCGGGCTCGGGCTTTTCATATCCAGTGTCATGAGGACCGCTGAGGCGCCAACGGTAAGCAATGTATAGATGGATTGCTCACCGAGTGAAGGCGCACCACCGGCCAGGCTGCCGCCATTGAGTGCATGACGGACGAGCACGGCCACAGTCATCAGCGCCATAAGGCTTGCCAGCGCCTGCAGGAAATTGAGGACGCGGGCAGACGCGCTGTGTCTGACCATATAGGCGCCGAGACCCAAAAGGACTGCGGGAATCCCATAACCCGGCAAGAGCTGGTTGAAGAACGGCGTGGCAGCGAGGTCCAGATCGCTGACAAGGCCTGGCTGCCAGGCGATGCGCGCAAGCACCACGATGCCGCCAAGGGCAAGCATCCATGGGAGAACCGGCCATGGGCGGAAACGGCTGGCCAGGAGAAAGGCAAAACCGACACCAGCGACCAGAATGGTGGTGAAGAGAGAATTGGTGAAGGCGTGAAGCGCCAAAATCAAACCGAGATTGGAGCCGGTTACAAACAGGAAGACATTTGCCTGGCTCCATTGACCACCCAGCCCTCGCCGCCAGAAAATCTCTGCGGCTGTGAGACAGAAAACAGCAAATGCGATGGAGGCCAGACCGTGTGGCCAGTCCAAACCAAAATTTCCCTGCGCGATGAAACTTGCCGCCAGCAACGCAAACGGCGCGAATGACATAAGGGCTGTCCAGCCAAGCGCATAGGCCGTTGCAGTGCGAACATGGCGATAGTGGGCGAGAACGCCAAGCAATGCGATGGCAAAGGCCAGATAGAAGATATCCCAACCAAGGGGCGCTGTGCTTTCCCAGCCGCTACCGCTGCTTTGCAGCCAGGCTTCCACCAACTCGGAAAGAAGGTTTGCCGCAGCAAGCAGGACACCTGCCCCGACAGCAATGAGCGCTGGGAGCGCGGTATTGCGCCATGCCGCCCAAAAGCCAAGTGCGGCAACAATGATCGCAAAGGGTGCGAAGCCGAATTCGCGATATGTGTCAGGCTCGAAAAAGATGAGCGCAAGAAGAATTGCAGCCAGCGCACCGCTGATGCCAATTGCAACATGCGGATTGCCGCGGAAAAAGGTTGTCTTCCAAACCTCAAGGGACGTGGGAGTACTTCCGCCTTCTTCGACACTGGACTTAGCAGCTTCGTCCAGATTGTCCGGCCACAGAAATGCCAACCCGGCAATGGCAGCAAGTTGAGCGACGACAACAGGCCACAGCGCCTCGTCTGCGCCATCCAGCACAACAGCGGCGCACCAGCCGAGCAGCAAAACATTGGCTACGACGGGCACAATATTCCAGCCTTTGAGGCGCGCGGCCGCAGCAGTGGCCAACCATGCAATGGCGAGATAGATGAAGAGCGCCCAGTAATTTGCTTCCGGGGAATCAATAAGCGCTGGTGTGATCATGGATGCCAGAAGGCCCAGCGTGGCCAGCGCCTGACCATGCAACATCGAAAGCGCAACGCCCGCAAAAGACACCAGTGCCAGCAAGATAAAGGCCGTTGTTGGCCCGATAAAGCCATAGATGACATGAGTGGCAAAGACCGCACCCATAAGCGTTATGAGACCGGCCGCTGTGAGTACGCCCGGCACGAGCGCATTTTTGATAGCAGGAAGGTCCAACGGCGTTTCGCGTCGGCGCACCCACTCGCCCGCAGCCAGCAAAATGAGACCAAAAATGATGGCCATTGTGATGCGAACCGTGGGATTAACAAGGCCGCTTTCGATGGAATATTTGACCATGAAAACGCCGCCCAGCGCCAAAGCCAAACCACCAACCCAGACGGGCCACCGCGCACCAAAGCGACTTTCGAAGCTCTGTTTGGGCTCTTCAATGGTCGGTGTTTCAGCATCGAATGCTGTGGCAGTTGTTGCTTCGTCTTCTTCCAGGGATGGCAGATTTTCCTGCGCAATCTCCCAAGGACCGCGCAGTGTAACGTTTTCGCTTTCAGCCGCACCTTCCTCATTTTGTTCAGCAGGAGAGGCTTCAGCGGTTTCTGCTGCCTCGTTGTGTGCCACGCCGAAATTGGCCTCCAATTGAGCCAGGCGTGTCTCGAGCTTACCAAGACGGTTGCGCACTCGCAGGAAACCTACGGCAAGCCCTACAGCAATGAGGAACAGAAATTCTACCAAGGTTCAGGTCTCCAGGAATCCAACTATGTTTGTTTTATCTGCAACGAAAAAGAGGCGTCGAAAATTCGAATGCCTTGGTTAGCGCATCAGGTTTTCAATGGGGAAGATCGAACAGGTCTCAGTACCATGAGCCAGCAACTTGCCATTTTTGTCATGCAGAAAGGCCTCGACTGTTGCAATTGTTTTGCCACGATGGATGAGTTTGGCTTCGCAAACCACTTCTCCTGTGTGCGGCAGGATTGGGCGAACCAGATTGACCTTGAATTCAGCAGTCGTGTAACCCTCGCCCGGCTTGAGCGTAGACATTGCCGCGCAGCCAAGCGCTGAATCAAGCAGTGTTGCGGCCCAACCGCCATGCACAACGCCCAAGGGGTTCAGGAAGGCGTCATCAGGCAAGCCTTTGAAGACTGCGCGGCCTTCCTCGACTTCGGTCAGTGCAAATTGCAGCGTTTGAGATATGGGCGGCGCGGGCAAATTTCCGGCAATCATTTCACGAAGCACTTTCAGCCCGCCGTCACGGGCGACGACCTCAAGTGGCAATACACCGATGCTGCCTGCCATAAGGCCAGGATAAATTTCAATCGTCATACGCCCCTCCAATAAAGTTCAATCGTGTACATTGTTGGATATCAGTATCCGAATTGCCGCATCCCGCAAGCCAGCGCGTGCATCGGCCATCTTGACGCCACGTGGTTCGTAGACGTGACGCTCGAGGAAATAGCCGGTCATGGCGAAAGCATCGGCGATGCTCTCGCTGGTGGCTGCGTGGTTGTGATCGGGGCTCAGAAATTCGGGCAGTTTCAGCATTTTATCCGCCCATGGCGCACCGGCCTCGCGGCTGACGGCCCGACCGGATTTTGGCGACACATAGATCAGTTCTTCCTTCGAGCCTGTCGCGGCGCAACGTTTGAGATCGAGACCGAAGCCAAGATCATCAAGCATGGCAACTTCAAAGCGGATATAAAGCTCGCAGGCATCAACCGGATTATCGAAGTGGTCGAGGATGATGTTCAGCGTTTCATAGAGATGCGCATGTGGATCGCGCTCTGGCAACAAGCGCAGAAGTGCGGCCAGCGCCTGCACGCCATAGACGGAGACTGCGTTTTCCATCAAAGCAGCTGCACGGCTTTTCAAAGGCTCAACCTTGTAGTCGCCCAAGTGCTCTTCCAGCCGGGCACGCCAAGTGACTTCGACCAGATTGCCCGGCTGCAAGACCGGCTGCATGGTGCGTGAACGGCCTGAACGGACCAAGCCCAAATGACGGCCATGGGCGCGCGTCATAACCTCGGCAATGACGGAATTTTCGCCATGCCGCCTTGTGCCCAGAATCACGCCTTCATCCGTCCATTGCATGGCGTGCTTATAGCGTGGCTGTTGGAGGCTGGATAGCTGTTTGGGGTTGCCGCAAATCCACCCGTCTTATTTGCGCCGCATGGCCTCGGCCAGCTTGGCCGCCAAAGCGCTCTCACCGCCTTTTGGGCCAGCTTGCATGGGCTTGCCTTTTCCAGCACGCGGGCCGCGATCCTCACGCTGTGCAGGTCTGCCGCCTGACTCAGCGCCATCGTCCTTACGCATGGTGAGGCCAATGCGCTTGCGCTTCACGTCAACTTCCGTGACGCGGACTTTGACAACGTCACCAACCTTGACGACCTCATTGGGGTCTTTCACGAAACGGTCGGCCAATTGGGATATGTGAACGAGGCCATCCTGGTGCACGCCGATATCAACGAAAGCGCCGAAAGCTGCCACGTTGGTGACCGTGCCTTCCAGCTGTATACCGGG
>JBNKQT010000020.1:0-5069 GCA_050297115.1 Ensifer sp.
TCAACGGCGAAGAACTGAACATACGCGACATGAGTGGCAACCGGACGCTGGTGGTTTTCGACACTGGCGACGAGGTGACAGTGCAAGCTGGCGAGCAGGGTGTGCGCTTTCTGCTGGTTTCCGGCAAGCCGATACAGGAACCAGTTGCCTGGCACGGTCCTATCGTGATGAACACACGCGAAGAACTGATGCAGGCCTTTCAGGAACTTCAGCGTGGCACCTTCATCAAGGAGGGCGCCAACTTTACTTGACCTAGACAGGCTCAATCAGTATTGCCCGGAAATCGTTGACATTGGTCAGCGTGGGTCCGGGCACAACCTGATCGCCTATCGCCTCAAAGAAGCGGTGGGCATCGTTTTCTGCCAAAGATTTTTTTGGGTCTATGCTCTTCTCGCCTGCGCGTTTCAATGTGTCCGGCGTCACAATAGCGCCAGCCACTTCGGCGGCACCATCCACACCATCCGTGTCACAGGCAATCAGGTGAATGCCCGGAGCGCCATTGAGCGCCAAAGCAGCTGCCAGACAAAATTCGGCATTGGGACCGCCGATCCCGTCACCACGCCGGGTTACGGTCAATTCGCCACCGGACATCAGTAGAACGGGTTGATCACCAGCACCAAGCGCCTTTTGAATCACCATCGCCTCTCGCGCCTGCTCTTGTGCAACATCCCTTGCCTCACCCTCAAGGGAATCACCCAGTAGGCGGGCATTGACGCCTTGGTTGCGGGCTAATTCTTCAGCAGCAGCAAGCGATTGAGACGGCGCGATCACGACACGGTTTTCCACCCTGGACAGACGTTCATCACCCGGCGCAATGACGCCACTCTTTTCGGCAAGCGCCGTTTTTACCCTTTCGTCAACGGGCACGTTCCAACGTTCGATAACAGCCAAGGCATCATCAACACTCGATGCATCTCCAACCGTTGGACCGGAGCCGATAAAGGCCATATCGTCACCTGGCACATCAGAAATCATCAGCGCCAGCATTTTTGCAGGATAGGCTGCGGCAGCCAACTGCCCGCCTTTGACCTGACTGAGATGCTTGCGAACCGTATTCATGGCACCAATGGGGGCACCTGAGGACAGTAGCGCGGAATTCACCGCGCGTTTGTCTTCCAGACTGAGACCCTCGATTGGCTTGATCAACAAGGCAGACGCGCCACCGGAAATGAGCGCCAGCACAAAGTCATCCTCGTTAAGTGCGCTTAACAACTCAAGCATGCGCCCTGTCGCCGCCTCGCCCGCAGCATCAGGAACGGGATGCGCGGCCTCAACGATCTCCACGCCTTTTGTTGGCCGCCCATAGCCGTAGCGCGTGATTACCAGGCCTTCACAAGGCCCCCAAACCTCCTCGACAGCTTCAGCCATACGAGCGCTTGCCTTGCCCGCGCCAATCACCAGCACACGGCCAGGCGGTTTTTCCGGAAGGTATTGCTCAATCACTTCCATCGGATCAGCGACACGAACGGCGGTCTCAAACAACATATTCAAGAGATTTCGGGCATCCGAAGACTGCATACGGTATTTCCTGTTTGAAAAATCGGGCGGCTGATGGCGTGTCGGGTGGTTATTAACTCACTCCGCATGCCTCATTGCAATAGTTTCATCAAAATCGGGAAGTTAGGGGCTTGGGCTTCATGGCACATTGCGGTGCCCAAACTGCGACGTCAGGCGGCGAGCCACTCACGCCTTTTTGCAAAATTCAGGAAGTCCTGGCCGGACATTGGCCTTGCAAAGGCATAACCCTGCAAGGCATGGCAACCCAAATCACGCAGAATTTCAGCGTGCTGCATCGTTTCCACGCCCTCGGCTATAATTTCGATACCACGCGAACGACCGATATCCACAATGGAACGCACCAGTGCCCGCTGATTTGCAGATTCCACGATTGGGAAAACCAGCTGGCGGTCGATTTTCAAGCGGCGCGGCATGAGTTTCAGCAAGGTCAGGATTGACGCACGGCCGGTGCCAAAGTCATCAATCTCGATATCGACACCAATATCACGAAGGCGGTCGATCTGTTCGCTTAGCTCCTGGTCATCCCCCTCGAAAGAAATGGACTCCAGCAATTCAACCGACAGGCTGCCCGGTTTGAATGGCAAGGCGCTCATCTTCTCAAACAATGCTTCCTCTTTAAGGCGCTGCGCCGAAAGGTTGACCGAGAATTTCGGGATATTGACCCCATTTGCCTGTAGTCGTTGAAACTGATCATAGGCCTGATCAAGCACGATCGCATCTATGGAGGAGACGACTTTGAGGCTCTCGGCTATTTTCAGGAAAGCATCAGGCGTTAGCAGACCTTTTTCAGGATGGTTCCAGCGAACAAGTGCTTCAAAGCCGAGAATTTCGTAGGTCTGAGAGCAGAATTGTGGTTGGTAATAGGCAACGAACTGCTTCTGCTCGAAAGCGCGCAATATGTCATCGGCGACGTGTTTGTTGTTAACTGCCGTCTGGCGCAGATTTTCTGTAAATGGTTCAACACGATTGCGCCCACGCCGTTTGGCCTCATAGAGCGCAATATCCGCATTGATCAGGATCTGGCCTGCCGATTCATTCGTGGTATTGCCGGATGCAAAGCCGATGCTGGCCCCGACACGACATTCATGACCATTGTAAAGAACAGGCCGCGACATGGCGCTGACAAGGTTGTTGGCCAAATGCGCGTAGTCCCTTTGCGCATTCTCCGGTGCCGAAATCACTACAAATTCATCACCGCCGATGCGAGCAAGGAAATCGCCCGGGTAGATCAGAGCGCGTAGATTGCGGGCTGCTTCCTTGAGGATCAAATCACCGGCCGCATGGCCAAATGTGTCGTTGATCTCCTTGAAGCGATCCAGGTCAATGTGCAAAACGGTGACGTAGTGCCCTTCATGAATTTCGTGCAAACGCTGATCAAGATAGCGGCGATTTGCAAGACCTGTCAGCGCATCATGCAGGGCGGCATGTTCCATGGTTGACTTTGCCTGAACCAGATGCCGGTTTTGCAGCTCGGTTTTGCTTTTGGCCAGACGCAACTCTTCCTGCATCAAGACGTCATCGGTTACATCCCAGTTTGCACCAATTATCTTCTTGCCACCTGAGGAGTCTTCGTAAACGGCACCAACCGCTTTGATATGGCGCACTTCACCGTTCCGACCAACGACGCGAAAGCCGCTAGAATACTCTGTTTCGCTCTCAATCGCTTCTGTAAAGGATTTCTCGGCGGCCAGCATATCCTCGGGATGCAAGGCGCTTCTCCAGTCATCAACTGTGCAGATTTCCTGATCCTGAGCTACGCCGTATATCTCGCGCATACGCTCATCCCAACTCAGTCGATCTTGCGAGATGTCATATTCCCAAACGCCGATGCCTGAAGTCGTCAGAGCCAGCTCAAGTCGCTGTGATAATTCGGCGAGCTGTTCTTCTCGCTCGTGGAGGGCCACCAAGTGCTTTTGACGATCGGTGTTCAGTTTGCCAACCCAGACCAGCGGCGCCACGAGAACAAAGGCGACGACAAGCAAAATGAGGCGAAATGGTCCCCTGTTGACACTATAGCCCCAGTCTTCACTAGGGATTGCAAACAGCTCCCAGGATTCAAGCCCAAGATTGATGACGCTTTTGACTGGCGATTGTTCAAGGATAGTTGGGTCGCCGAAGAATGCAGGCCTGGTGCTGCCGTCGCTTGCGCGTAGGCGCATGGCGGTACGAATGTCCGGGTCTGAAATGCGAAGTCCGGCCGCTCGATATAGACGCTCCATATCCATGACCGCCGAAAGCAAGCCCAAAAACTGAATGTCGCCATCCGCGTTGTGCTGAAGAAGCGGAAATCGAGCAATAAGACCTCTTCCACCCTGAACAAGATCAATCGGCCCGGTGACCAGAGCCTTGCCCATTTCCTTTACCCTGAGTGCTGCAGCCTTCTGCGCCGGATTCTTGTTATAATCCAAGCCTAGAACATCTTCATTCCCGGCCAGGGGGTAGACAAGGGATACCTTGAGATCCGGCGCTACCGCCAGATTACGGATCTGCGGGGCCAGGGCCATGATGCGGGCAGCCAGTTCGCTGAAATGCTCCTGATCCAAGGCGTCATGTTCCGCAATATCCAGCGTCAATCCTTGAACGATGGCAACGTTTCGGGAAATCAATGCCTCAAGCTTGGTCTTGTCCAGATTGAGGCGCTGTGCAACCTCAACCTTTTCAGCGCCCTGCAAGGTTTGAATACGCTGCCAGTCCGCGTAGAAGCCGAACAAAGCGATTGCGACGGCTGCTATCAATGCCGGAATATAGTGAAGCCAGGCTGCCTTTTGCAGGCCTCCGGGGGCACCCGTCCTTAACTTTGGATCCGTCATTCTTCGCGCCGTAAAATTTGCGTATCAAACGACCTATAGTTCCATAAGTTTACTATTGCCTTTAGCTAGAAGGTATCCGGTGCAAGCACACCGGACAGAATCGCGAATCTGTTTTTCAAATCGAGATCATGCCGCCTTCTGGGCGTGATATTCCTTGATGTCGATCATCCTGATTTCCGGCGACCGCTCGGATTCATAATTGAGCGAAAATCCATCCTGCGCCATGAAAACGGGATCGCCATCGAGGTCGCGGCAGATATCGCCACGATGCGAGGATATGAACTTCTCAACATCGGCCTGCATTTCTGCCGAAATCCAGCGGCAGATAGAAAAGCGAGACATTTCGAATGAAACCGGAAGGCCATATTCCATTTTCAGGCGCTCTTTGAGAACATCGAGCTGCAGGGCGCCGACAACCCCCACAATGGCGGGGGAGCCATCTTCAGGCTGGAAGAGCTGAACCACACCTTCTTCCGCCATCTGCTGCAAAGCTTCTTTCAGCTTCTTGGCTTTCATGGCGTCTTCAAGGCGGACGCGCCGCAAGATTTCGGGGGCGAAGTTGGGAACACCTTGGAAAACAAGTGCTTCGCCGTCTGTCAGCGTATCACCAATGCGCAGGCTGCCATGGTTTGGGATGCCGACAACATCGCCAGCATAGGCAGTATCTGCCAGCTGGCGTTGTGACGCGAAGAAAAATTGCGGAGCCGACAGGCCCATATGTTTTACGGTGCGCGCAAGCCG
>JBNKQT010000021.1:0-3961 GCA_050297115.1 Ensifer sp.
CTTCCCCATAGCCGATGCCTCCGAGTGCTGACGACGCGAAAACGCCTGTCGCGATAGCGCCGAACAGCCCGCCTACGCCATGCACGCCGAACACATCCGCCGTATCATCGTAGCCGAACTTGTTCTTCACCACAGAAACAAAGAAGAAGCAGAGGGGCGAAACGAGGAGGCCCATCACGATAGCGCCCATCGGGCCCGCGATACCGGCTGCAGGTGTGATGGCGACGAGACCGGCAATCATGCCGGAAATGGCGCCCAGCATGGAGGCCTTTCCGCGGGTGAAGGTCTCAACCAATGACCAGGAAAGTGTTGCCGCAGCCGTTGCCACAAAGGTGTTCATGGTTGCAAGCATCGCACCGCCGGAGGCTTCCAGATTGGAGCCTGCATTGAAGCCGAACCAGCCAAACCACAGCATGGCAGCACCAACCATGGACAATGTCAGCGAGTGGGGCGCCATCATGTCTCGGCCGAAGCCGACACGCTTGCCAACAACGATCGCGCCAATCAGACCGGCAACGCCTGCATTGATATGAACAACGGTGCCGCCCGCGAAGTCGAGCGCGTCCATATTGAAGAGCAAGCCATTCCCGTCCCAAACCATGTGGGCGATCGGGAAATAGATGAATGTGACCCAAAGCGCCGAAAACAGCACGACTGCGGAAAATTTGATGCGCTCGGCAAAAGCGCCAACGATGAGCGCAGGCGTAATGGCTGCAAATGTCATCTGGAACAGAATGAATATATATTCCGGAATGACAACACCGTCGGTAAAGGTCGCGGCTGTGCTTTCGGGTGTCACGCCAGACAGGAAGAGCTTTGCGGTTCCACCAAAGAAAGCGCTTTCTGATCCACCGAATGCAAATGAATATCCGTAGATAACCCAGATCAGCATAGACATGCAGGCCACAATGGTGGTCTGCATCAGCACCGAGAGCATGTTTTTGGTGCGCACGAGGCCGCCATAGAAGAGGGCAAGACCTGGAACGATCATGAACAATACAAGCAATGTGCTCAAGAACATGAAGGTAGTATCAGCTTTGTCGGGCACAGGTGCGCCAGCATCCTGTGCCAAAGCAATCGCGGGTGCCGCCAAGGTCATGGCGCCAGCTGAAAAAGCCCGTTTTGCCGAAATGTTGAACATCGTCATAAATTTGATCCCTGAAGAATGAGCCTTTTACAGCGCTGCATCATCGCTCTCTCCGGTGCGGATGCGGAGAGCATGGTCGAGCGTGTGAACGAAAATCTTGCCATCGCCGATCTGGCCGGTTTTGGCTCCGGAGACGATCGCGTCCATGGCCTTTTCCACCATGTCGTCTTCCACCGCGACTTCAACCTTCACCTTGGGGAGAAAGCTGATTTCATATTCCTGACCACGATAGATTTCCTTGTGGCCTTTCTGTCGGCCGTAGCCTTTCACTTCCGTCACCGTCAGTCCCATGATGCCTGTCGCATTCAGTGCTTCGCGCACTTCGTCCAGTCGAAACGGCTTTATGATTGCTGTGATGATTTTCATTTGGGCCCCCGCCTTATGTGGTGTTTCTGTTTTATGTCATTTGGCACTTGATGCCGGGCGGGACATTATCACTTTATTTGCCCAAGCCAACTGGCATTAAAAAATCCCGGGCCGAAGCCCGGGAGGTGTGCGGCTCTTGCGAGCCGCGACGGGATTTCGAGGTAAGCACTGGGCTTACTTGAATTCCGGATAGGCTTCGACACCGATTTCGGTCTTGTCGAGGCCAAGCATTTCTTCTTCTTCAGTGACGCGGATACCCATGGTGACCTTGAGGATCATCCAGATAACCAGCGAAACGATGAATGTGAATGCGCCGACGGCAACGATACCGATGATCTGTGTACCAAATGTACCGGAACCGGAAGCAGGCGTGATAAATGTACCCCAGATACCAGCAACAAGGTGAACCGGGATCGCACCAACAACGTCGTCGATTTTCAGCTTGTCGAGAAGCGGAACAACAACAACAACGATCACACCACCAACGCCACCGATGAGGATCGATGCGAAGACGCTTGGAGCGAGTGGTTCAGCTGTGATGGACACGAGACCGGCAAGTGCGCCGTTCAGAACCATCGTGACGTCGACCTTCTTGTAGATGATCTGCATGAGGATCATGACGACAACCGCACCAGCTGCTGCTGCAAGGTTGGTGTTGGCGAAGATACGCGCCACGTCACCAGCGTTTGCCATGGAGTCCATTGCAAGCTGTGAGCCGCCGTTGAAGCCGAACCAACCGAGCCACAGGATGAAGGTACCAAGAACGGCGAGCGGAATGTTGGAACCCGGCATCGGATGAACCGAACCGTCAGCGCCGAATTTGCCCTTACGCGCACCGAGAACGAGCGCGCCAGCAAGCGCTGCCCAGCCGCCAACGGAGTGAACGAGCGTAGAACCAGCGAAGTCAGAGAAGCCCATTTCAGACAACCAGCCTGCGCCCCACTGCCAGGAACCTGTGATTGGGTAAAGGATGCCCGTCAGGATGACGGTGAAGATCATGAAAGGCCAAAGCTTGATGCGCTCAGCCAGCGTACCGGAAACGATTGAAGCGGTCGTCGCGCAGAACACCATCTGGAAGAACCAGTCGGATGCAACCGCATAGCCCGCTTCGCCTGTGTCAGCGCCAGGCGCCGGGAAGTTGTACGGCCCAAAGGAGCCAAAGTAACCTCCGTCAACGCCGGTATACATGAGGTTGTAGCCGGTGACCCAGAACATCAGGCCGCCGATTGCAAAGATTGCAACGTTTTTCAGGCCCTGCATGGAAACGTTCTTGGAGCGAACGAGGCCCATTTCGAGCATTGCGAAACCAGCTGCCATCCACATCACGAGGAAGCCCATGACGAGGAAGAGCAGTGTGTTGAGGATTTGACCAACTTCCGGTGGAACTGCCGGAGCTTCTGCTGCGGCGTCCTGAGCGAATGCTGGAAGTGCGAGTGCGGTGGCTGCGAGCAGCCCGGCACCGGCAATAAGTTTGAAATTCTTTACCATTTGTCTCCCCTAATGCCCTTAAAGCGCTTCGGAATCGGTTTCGCCGGTACGGATACGCACGGCATGATCAAGCGAATAAACAAAGACCTTACCGTCGCCGATCTGGCCTGTTTTTGCGCCTGAAACGATTGCTTCGATTGCCTTGTCCACGAGGTCAGAGCCAACGGCGACCTCGATTTTCAGCTTCGGCAAGAAGCTGACGGCATATTCTGTGCCGCGATAGATTTCGGTGTGCCCCTTTTGACGACCGTAGCCCTTTACTTCGGTTACAGTCAGGCCCTGAATGCCGACAGCGGTGAGGGCTTCGCGCACCTCATCCAGCTTGAACGGCTTGATAATGGCCATCACAACTTTCATCTGGTTTCCCATCCTTTATGTGTACGCCCCGTAACGGGCTACTACTCTCTCTGGTGCTGAGCATCAGAGCGCCCAGCTGCCGGAATAGATCATTCAAGGATCGTGCCAGATTCGAATTTTTTCAGTAAGTTATTGAAAAATTAGCAAAATATTTATTTGCTTAAATTCTAGGCTAATTCTCGTTCAGATGATTCAATTCTGAACGAACAAAATTTGAGCATTTTTGAAAAGTTGCACAATAATTAGGCTTGTGATCGTTTACGGATCAGCCCTTCCTGTGCAACGGAGGCAATCAGTGTCCCGTTTCGGTTAAAAAGGCTGCCTCTGTTAAGGCCACGTGCGCCTGATGCGCTGGGGCTATCCTGCATATAAAGCAGCCAATCACTGAAATCCGGACGCCGGTGAAACCACATCGCGTGGTCAAGGCTCGCGGCCTGCAAATTGTCGTGGAACACCGATGTTCCGTGTGCATAGAGCGAGGTGTCGAGAAGGGTCATGTCTGACAGATAGGCAAGGAATGCGTTCTCCAGCCTGCGGTCATCGGGAACCGGCCCGGTTGCACGCACCCAGACACTTTGCACGGGCTCGCGTTTTTCGCGGGTG
>JBNKQT010000022.1:0-3489 GCA_050297115.1 Ensifer sp.
GATCTGCTGGCGCGACCAGCCGGGCGTGTCGCGCAACAGCCACGAAGTCAGGTCGCGAACGTTCTGCACACGCACGCAGCCAGATGATTCAAAGCGGGCAAGCTTGTTGAACAAACCCTGCTGCGGCGTGTCATGCATATATTCGCCATTCGGGTTGTGAAACTCGATCTTCGTCGATGCCATGGCGTTGTTCTTGCCCGGGTCCTGCCGGAACATCAGATTTGGCGCTTCCTCGGCCTGCCAATCGACAGTTTCCGGCGGAACCTCATTCCCCTTTCCGTCAAACAACCGAATATTGTTCTTGGCCAGGTATTGAGGATCTTCGCGCATCAGCGGCACGATATCCTTGCGAATAATCGAGCGCGGCGCTGTCCAGTAAGGGTTGATGGTCACCTGATAAATCTTGGAATCGATGATATGCGTCGGACGCGAAATACGCCCCACGATGGCAGTGTGACGCTGAACAACACGACCATTTTCAACAGCCTCAATATAGGCCGCGGGAATATTTACCATCACATAGCGCTGACCCAGATCGGTGTCGATTTCCTTCACACGCTCAAGGTTCTTCTCAAGCTGCAGCAGGCGGATATCAGCGGGAACATTCATCGCATCCAGCGTAAACTTGCCCATGAGCCCGTCCTGGGGAAGCCCGTGACGCGCCTGAAAACGCTTCACAGCACCATCCACAAAGGAATCGTAAGTGTCTGACATGCCTGCTGAACGTGGCAGATCGCCGGAAATGATAAGGCGCTGACGCAGACGCTTAACTTCCGGATTGGTTACACCGAGCCGCAACGGCACCGAGGGGCGCACCTGCGGCCAGCCGCCGTTCAGAACGATCTGCTGATAAGTCGAGATCGCCTGCTCCAGATTGGCAACAGTATCCGGCCCGAAGATTGGATTATTGGAGGCAACTGCCGAGGCGGAACTGATCGCCCTGGAATCGAATTGATCATCCCAACTGCCGCGGCGCTTGGCGCGGATAACGCTCTGTAGCGTTTCATCAGCATATGCCGGTGCGGCCAGCGCTCCCAAGCCACCCAATGCGGCTGTTCTCAAAAACGCTCGACGGGAATATTTCATCGTGTTGGACCTGCCTTTTGTATTCAATTCGGATTCGCGCTCACAATTTGCGAATGATCGCTCCGCTCCCACAGTATTATGGCCAAAGCGTGTCTTGAGCTATCAGGTGCGGTTTCACAAAAGCGTGAGGCCGGTTGCTACGCACAACCGGCCCGCAAATTAGCCACAAAAGATTACCGCAGGTTTTACAGGCGGTAAAGGATTGTGTCGTTCCAGAAACGATCAAGACGCTGCAGAAGCTTGTTCATCTGCGAAAATTCGCCTTCGCCGATACCGCCAACCTGCTCGATCGAGCCGACATGACGCTCATAGAGACCCGCCACTGTTTCAGCAATCTCACGGCCCTTGTCTGTCAGGCTGATACGAACCGCACGACGGTCAACACGCGACTTGGAGTGATTGATCAGGCCCAGGTCCACAAGCTTTTTCACGTTGTAAGACACGTTGGAACCGAGATAGTAGCCACGCGAGCGCAACTCGCCAGCGGTCAGCTCGGAATTACCGATATTGAAGAGCAGGAGTGCCTGCACGGCATTCACATCGGAACGGCCCTGCCGGTCGAACTCGTCCTTTACAACGTCGAGCAGGCGACGGTGCAGGCGCTCAACCAGATGCAGCGATTCCATGTAGAGATCACGGATGGTTTCATTGACTGCGACTTCAGAAGACGCTTCGATATTTTTTGTTATAGCGTTCATTTTCTGCCTCACTGTTTTAGTGGCGGTGTTTTTTCTTTTTCCCGCCTTCTTGTGAGACACTATCGAATGCGACTAAAATTCTACTTAAAATGCAGGCTTAACAACATCTTACCAATGCCGGAATGAATATCAGAGTGAATCAACCGTTACCGCGCGCCTTGCCATACGGCGCTGAAACCACATGACGGCCGAGAAAACGGCAAAGACCGTGGCCACGCTAAAATGTGCAACAATCAATATATCTCTGGCCCCATAGAACTGCGACCAAAGGCCATACATGAGGCATTCCGCGCCTGCCGCAGCAAGCCACAAAACAACACCCCAGGACGCACCACTCCAAAGCCCGAGCGCAGAAACCGGGTATAAGACCGCCAGAAAAGTTGCGGCCATGCGCCATTGATTGGACAAAAGATCAAAACGCCCAAGCCCGTTATCGGAATAGCCAATCAACATCGCCCAATAGGCAATGCCGAAATAAAAACTTGAGACGGCAACAAAGCGCATGAATATCTTGAACAGAAATTCAGTCGGCTTTGCGGATCTGTGCCAGATAGAATCGTCTTCCATATGTGCCATATTAATCCGCCCGGACCTTTGTGTCAGTTCTTTCACTGTATGCTGCGTCATTTTGAGTGTTTGGTTATGCCACTGCTCATGCTAGTCACATGCCTAAGAATGGGATGGGAAACAAACCAATGACTGACAAAACTCATAATGTGGATCTGATTACCGGACACCGCCGCATGCGCCGCAACCGCAAGGCTGACTGGACACGCAGGATGGTGCGGGAAAACACATTGAGTACAGATGATTTGATCTGGCCGGTCTTCGTGATTCCCGGAACCAATCGAATTGAGCCAGTCGCTGCAATGCCCGGCGTGAACCGCATGACAGTGGACAAGCTTGTGGAAGCCGCCAAGGAGGCCGCTGATCTCGGTATCCCCGCCATCGCAACATTCCCCAATATTGAAATGGAGCTGCGCGATGAAACCGGCTCGAACGTTCTGGCTGCCGACAACCTGATTAACAAGGCAACAGAAGCAGTCAAAAAGGCAGTACCACAGATCGGCATGATCACCGATGTGGCGCTCGACCCCTTCACCAGCCATGGACACGACGGAATTTTGCGCGGCGATGTCATCGCCAATGACGAAACGGTGGATTTGATTACCCAAGCCGCCGTAATGCAGGCTGACGCCGGATCAGACATTATTGCACCATCGGAAATGATGGATGGACGCATTGGTGCAATCCGTGCGGCACTGGATGCTGCCGGTCACCAGAATGTTGGCATCATGAGCTATGCAACGAAATTTGCATCCTCGCATTACGGTCCGTATCGGGAGGCGATTTCCACCGGCGGTCTGCTGAAGGGCGACAAGAAAGCCTACTATATCGACCCCGCCAATGGCACCGAGGCTATCCGCGACGCAGAGATGGACGTGGAGGAAGGCGCCGACATGCTGATGGTAAAGCCCGGCCTTCCCTACCTCGATATCTGCTGGCGCATGAAAGAAGCCTTCGGTCTGCCCATCTTCGCCTATCAGGTCTCCGGCGAATATTCGATGGTGAAAGCTGCAGCTGCCAATGGGTGGATTGACGAGGAGAAAGTGATGCTGGAGCAGCTTCTCTGCTTCAAGCGCGCAGGCTGCGATGGAATCCTGAGCTATTTTGCCATGGATGTCGCCCGCCTTCTTGCCCGCTG